>JAIYCN010000068.1 GCA_027487995.1 Rubrivivax sp.
CATCGAGCCCAAGATGCTGCTGCTGGACGAGCCCTTCGGTGCGCTGGATGCCCTTACACGCGGCACCATCCAGGATGAGTTGCTCAAGATTTGCGCAGCCACCAAGCAGACAGTGTTCATGATCACGCACGACGTGGACGAAGCCATCCTGCTGGCCGACAAGATCCTGCTGATGAGCAACGGCCCAGTGGCGCGCGTGGCGGAGGTGGTGCGCAACACGCTGCCCCGTGAGCGCGAGCGCGCCACGCTGCACCACGAGCCGGGCTTCTACGAACTGCGCAATCACCTGGTCGATTTCCTGGTGAGCCGTTCCAAGGATCTCTCGCGCGGACGTGCGCCGGCCCACCCGCCGGAAGTTCGGCCGGCTGACGCTGCGCGACGCCCGTCTACACCACCGGCCGAATCGGGTGGCGCACCGCACCTGCAGCGCGTGGCCTGACGGCACTCGTTTTCCTCAACCTCCAACCTCGACAACAGGAGTCAAGCACCATGAACCGCATGGACGTCACCGAGAAGATCATGACCGTCAAGGTCAGCAAGGGCATCAAGTGGGAGGCCGTGGCCAAGAAGGTCGGTCAGTCCAAGGAGTGGACCACCGCGCTGTGCCTGGGCCAGATGACCGCCACGCCCGAGCAGGCCAAGGCCATCGGCAAGGTCTTTGGCCTGACCGCCGAGGAACAGAAGTGGCTGCAGGTCGTGCCTTACAAGGGCTCGCTGCCCACGGCTGTGCCCACCGATCCGCTGATCTACCGCTGGTACGAAATCGTCAGCGTGTACGGCACCACCATCAAGGAATTGATCCACGAGGAGTTCGGTGACGGCATCATGTCCGCCATCGACTTCTCCATGGACATCGTGCGTCAGCCCGACCCCAAGGGCGATCGCGTCAACGTGGTGCTGTCGGGCAAGTTCCTGCCCTACAAGACCTATTGACTCTACACGTCCTCGTTCATGCTGCGGCCAGGGTCAGCGGCATGGACGAGGTCTTCACCCGCACCACGGGCGGTGCCGGTTCGTAGATCGGAACCGCCGCCCCGCACAAGCGCGCTGCCAGAACCCGGGCCTGCCGATGGATGGGCTCGATGTAGCGCTGTGCGCGGCCGTTGAGGCTCACGCAATCCCCCAGCGCATGGACATGCGGGACATTGGTGAGCAAGGTCTGCGGGTCCAGTGCGATGCCGTCGTTCCAATGCAGCCCCAACGATTGCGCCAATCCGGATGGGGTTTGGAGACCCACCGCGCTCACGAGTACATCCCCCTGCAGTTCACGCCCGTCCTGCAACGTGAGCGTGACGCCACCAGATGGACTGCGTTGCGCGGAACGTACCCGCACGCCACCCAGGAAGTGGATGGGTAGCCCCTCCCAGGCGTTCAGCAGGGTCTCTGATTGATCGGGGCCGGCCATTGACAAGGGCCGCTCGGACACATCCATCAAGCTCACACGATGGCCGGCCAAGGCCAGGTCGTTGGCCAGTTCGCAGCCCACCAGACCTGCGCCCACGATCAGCACTTGCCGTGGCCCCGCTTCCAGGATGGCCCGCAGGCCTGCATAGGATGGAAGGTCGTTGATGCGCCAGGTCAGTTCCCTGGGCAGCCCATTGCAGTCGCGCGGCGTGGAGCCGTGCGCCAGCACCAGTTCCTCGTAGGCCAAGGTGCCGCGCGTGGTGCGCAGGCGCCGGGTCGATGCGTCTGCGTTGAATGCATGCGTATGGGCCAATAGCGTGACGTTCAGGCGTGCAGCGGCGTCCACGCCACGTTCACGCACCAACTGAGCCACCGGCACGCCCTGCTTGCAGGCCACCGAGAGCCGGGGCTTGTCGTAGCGGTCTGCGCTGCAGGCGGCCACCATCGTGATGGCGCGATGGGGGTCCAGTGCCCGCACTTGCTCCACCAGGGCCCATGCAGCCGTGCCGCCACCCACCACCAACAGGCCGCCTTGGCGATGCAGGCGTCGATTTCCAGGACGCAGAGCGGTCTGCGCGGTGAACACCGCTGATGCCGTGCCTGAGCGGACAGGCACAGGTTGCACGTCATAGGGCTCGAAATCGGCCTTGGTCACTCCGCACAGCGGGCAGGCCCAGTCATCGGGAATGTCCTGAAAACGGGTACCCGGTGCGAGGCCGCTGTCCTCGTCGCCCTTGGCCTCGTCGTAGATCAGGCCGCAGGCGCGGCAGATGAATTGGCGGAATTCAAGTTTCGACATGGCGGGCGGCGATGTTGGTGAGGGCGGCATGCGGCCCGATCAGGCCGCGACAGCCTGCGCAGGTGCGGGGGTCGGCATCACGGGCTGGCTCAAGCGCGCAATCTCCTTGCGCAGATGCTTGAGGGCCGGCGTGACGATGGCCACGAAATGTGATTCGCGCACGCGGCGCTGCACGTCCGAGCTCATGAGGTAGCCACGGGCCCCGGCATGCAACAACGCGGACTGTGCGGCGCGCAGCGCCAATTCGCTGGCGTGCGCGCGCACATCGAGCACCTCGATGAGGTGCTCGTTCGAAGATTCATAAGGGGTTTGGGCCAGCCGCATGATGCGCGCGGTCAGTCCATCCAGCTCGGCCTGCAGTTCATCGGGGCGGTCTTCCAGAAATTGGTTCACATGGCCCAAGGGCTGCTCCACCTTCCAGATGGAATCGATGGCGCCCTGCGCCACGCCCAGTCCCATGGCCGTCTGCAACAACACGAAGGCGCCGCGGATGCGGCCGATGAAGGGCCGTACCGGATGCGCGATGAGATTGCCCGCATCCACCCGGTAGTCGCTCAGCCGCACGGCCCAGGTGTTGGTGCCCTCCATGGCCGAGAAGGACGGGCAGTTGCGCAATTCAACGCCTGCGGCGTCGCAACGCACGATGAACATCACTTCGCGCGGGGCTTCCCCGTCGTTCACTTCAACCGATGCCACCGCGCCAAAGTAGTGGTCGGGCCCGAGGTTGCTCACCCACGGCAGGGTGCCGTTCACCACAAAGCCATCGCCATCCGGTTTTGCGCGCAGCAGGAATTGCTCGATGCCGGCAAAGGTCTTCATGGGATTGCTCATACCGGTGGCGCCCAGCGTCAAGCCTTGCATGTGCCGCGCGAGGGCTTCACCGCCCAGATTCGGGTTACCGCTTTGCTCCATGTACACGCCGCACACCTGGTGGCACCACACCATGAAGCCGGTGGCGCCGCACACGCGGGACACCTCGGCCGCCGCGCGGATGGCCAGGCCAAAGTCTGCCGGCAGCCCCGCCTGGCCCAGGGCCGCACGGTTGCTGTGGTGCACCCCCATGGCCCCGACCGCGCCCAACTGGCGCAGCACGGACTCGGGGTACACGCCTTGCCGGTCGCATTCCTGCGCCACGGCCGCCAACGGCCCCTGCGCGATGTCACGCACCGCCTGCACGAGGGCGTCCCCGTCCAGAAAACCGCTTGCGGTGCCGGTCAATGACACCGGCAGGTCCATCGGGGCTCCCATTGCCTTACTCCGCCATCGCAATCGAGAAGGGGATCGGATTGCGCATGGTGTTGGCCACGGGCGAATAGAAGTTCGCGTGCTGCACGATTTCGTCCAACACTTCGCGCGGGGCGTCGCCCTCGATCACCACCTTGACGCGGATGTCCTGGAAACCCATCTCGGGCGGCGTCTTCTGCAGCGCACCACCGGCTCCCCAGGCGGCTGGGTTGCCGATGTCGCCCTCCAGGAACAGCTCCAGCTTGCTGAGCTTGACCTGCTTCCAGGTGGCCACGGCGGTGATGCCCACGGACAGGCAACCGCCCAGTGCGGACAACACGATCTCGCCGGGGGCCGGGGCCGTGTTCTCACCGAAGAGGTGCAGTGGCTCGTCCACCACCACCGGCGCGTGGTCGCCCACATAGCTCAGCGTGCGGTACTGGCCCTCGGTGACCGTGTGTACCTTGTTGGTCCCGCGCGAAGCGGGATTGTTGCGGCCCTTTTCCGCAAAGGCCATCAGGCCGTCGCGGTCGATGGGGCGCAGGTAGGTCTTGACGGTCGTGGGGGTCTGTTCGAGTACGGCGGACATGGTGTCTCCAAATGGGTGTTGGGGTGAGCGGCGCTTCACTGAGCGCCGCAATCATTGAAAAGGTTCAGGCAGCGGCTGTCGCCTTGGGTGCAGCCGGCATGGACGAGGGCATCGTCATCGCGAAGGGAAGGCCCGTCTCGATGGGCAGCGACTCGTCGCGCGACCATTCGTTCCAGCTGCCGAAGTACATGCGCACATCGTCGAAGCCCGCCTGCTTCAGCGCCAGGAAGGTGTTGGAGGCACGCGCACCCTTGAAGCAGTAGAGGTATACCGTGTCGCTGGTGCTGATGCCGGCGGTGGCGCACTCAGCCTTCACTTCGTCGGGCGACTTGATCATCGGACCCTGGGCCGAAGGCTTCATAAAGCGGTACCACTCCACCCACTTCGCACCCGGGATGCGGCCCTTGCGCGGCGCGAAGTCCTTGCCGTATGGGGAGGAGCTTTCGCCGATCCACTCGTCGATGTCGCGCACGTCCAGCAGCTTGGCGGTGCTTGGCGCCTTGACCGCATCCAGGATGTCGGCCTTGGTGAGCATCACGTCGCTCATCGTGAGGTTGCTGGGGAACACGGCCGGTGTTGGTGTGGTCGCTTCCGTCGAGGTGGGCAGGCCTGCAGCCTTCCATGCCGAGTAGCCCCCATTGAGGACATGCACCTTGGGGTAGCCCAACCAGGTGAGCAGGTAGTAGCCGCGGCAGCTTTGTCCGTAGCCGCTGTTGAGCGAGTCTTCGTAGAGCACCGCCGTTTCTTCGCCCGAAAGGCCCATGGCACCGAAATGCTGCTCGAAGGTGCTCTTCAGTTCGGCCAGACCTTCGACGCTGGAGCTGGCCAGGAAGGTGAAGATTTCGCGCAGGTTCACCGCGCCGGGGATGTGGCCCGCGGCATAGGTGTCGGCATCGCGCGTGTCGATAATGACCAGTTTTTCGGTGGCAGCCAGGGTAGAGAGTTCTTGCGGGGTGAGCAGGGTCGGGTAGGCCATGGTGATCTCCAGAAGTGGTGAACAGGACTGGTTCATCCATCGCAATGAGCGTGCCAAGGCTCAAAAGGAGAAGCGACGGCGCTTTGGGCTCTTTTGGGCCCTTTGAGCGCCTGATTCAGGCCTCCTGTCGCGCGTTCATCAACAAATGCACAACTTTGTCGACCTCTGCTTCAACCATTTGTCGAACTTTGTCCATCTTTGTCGGCATCCAGGCGTCGCCACCGATAGGCGAACTGTCGCGGGGTCAATCCCAGGGCCTGCGCTGCGCGGGACTGGTTCCCGCCTGCGCGGGCCATGGCGTCACGCAGCGCCGATGCCGAATGAGAGTGCACGGAGCGGTAGTCCCGCACCGGCGCGCTGTTTTCAGATTGCGTGGGCCCGGGCATGGCAGGTGCTGCGGTGCCCGATTTGTCGGACAAGACCGTTGCTGCTCCGGTCTCGGGCGCCGGCTCGACCGAAGCAGGCGCGTCGGGTACCCACTCGGTCAGCTGCTGAAGGTCCAGGGCTTCCAAAAGGGGGCCTGTGCCCAGCAGCACGGCGCGCTCCACCAGGTTGCCCAGCTCCCGAATGTTGCCCGGCCAGGGCTGCTCACTCAGCCAGCGCCAAGCACCTTCGCTGAAGTGCACATTTCGGTGATGGGCCTGGTTGGCGCGGCTGAGGAAATGCAGGGCCAAGGGCTTGATGTCCTCCTGCCGCTCTCGCAGCGCGGGCAACCGGATGGGCACCACGTTGAGCCGGTAGTAGAGGTCACGCCGGAAGCGGCCCATGGCCACTTCGTTGATCAGGTTGCGGTGGGTGGCCACGACCACGCGCACATCCACGTGCACCTCACGGCTGCCACCCAGGCGCGTGAGGGTCCCGTCCTGCAGCGTGCGCAGCAGCTTGGACTGCAGCGCCAGTGGCAACTCGCCTACCTCGTCCAGGAACAGGGTGCCTCCGTCCGCGCGCTCGAACAGGCCCGCGCGCGCACCGGCCGCCCCGGTGAAGGCGCCGCGCTCATGGCCAAACAGTTCCGATTCGAAAAGACTCTCCGGAATGGCCGCGCAGTTGACCTTGATGAAAGGGCGCTCATGCCGGGCGCTGGCCAGGTGCACCGCGCGGGCAAACAGTTCCTTGCCGGTACCCGATTCGCCCAGCAGCATCACCGTTGCCTGGGACTGCGACACCCGCTCCAGCTCGTTGAGGGATTTCAGGAGTGCCGGCGACTGGCCCACGATGCCGTAGCGCAGGGCGGCCGACTGCAGGACTCCCTTGAGCAGGGCGTTCTGGGCTTCCAGGGCTGCGGTCTTGCGCCGCACCAGCAGCGAGAGCTGCAGCACCTGCCCGGTCAGGGTGGCCAGCAGCTTGAGCAGGGCCAGGTCGTCAGCCAGTGAGCGATGTCGATTGCGGATGCGGTGGCAGGCCAGCACGCCCACGCAGCGCCCGTCGATTTCCACCGGCACGGCCAGGAAGGCCACGGTTTCGGTGGGCAGTTGTGGGCGCATCACCGCGCGTTGCAGGAACCGGGGCTCGTGGTCGATGTCCTGCACGATCATGGGATGGCCGGTGGCCAGCACCGCGCCGGTGATGCCTTCACCGGCGGAGTACACACCGCGCTCCATTTCGGTGCGTGTCAGGCCATAGGCATATCGAATACGGGCTGGACTCTGCGGGTCGATCGGGCCTTCGCCCAATCGTTCATGGTCATCGCTGAGCACCAGTCGCCCGCGGTTCAGGCCCACCAGTTCGCTCATCAGATGCAGCATCTCGCGCACCACGGTCTCGGGTGCCAGGCTGCGTCCCACCAAGCGCAGTACCTCGGCCAGCAGCAGGCGCTCCTGTTCATGCCAGGACTGGGCTGCGGGGTGCGGCACCGGCCGGCCCGCTGGCTCGGGGTCGCGGTCGTCCTGGGGGTCTTGGGGCCGGGTCATTCGCTGAGTGAAGCAAGAAGCGAACCGAACCGGATTCCACCTTTCAAGAAGAGTTCAGGGCGGCGGCCGCTGCCCCACCGGCCACAAGGCCCACATCTGCAGGCGCCCTCGCATGCGGCCGGCCTGTTCGCCTGCTTCCTCGCCCCAGCCCCAGAAGTAGTCGCCCCGAACGGCACCCACAATCGCGCTTCCGGTGTCTTGCGCCACCACCACGCGCTGCAGCGACTGTGCGGCCTGCAGCGCCGGGTCGCGGACCGTGGCTGGAGCCGCGCTGTGGATCCACACGGCGGTGCCATAGGGAACGCTGCGGGCATCGACCGCGATGGACCTTTGCGGCGTCAGGGGCACGCCCATGGCGCCGCGCGGCCCCACCTCCGGGTCGGTCAGCGGTTCTTCCCTGAAGAAGACCACCCTCGGGTTCTTCCACAACGCTTCCTGCACCCGGCGCTGGTTGCGTTGCATCCAGTCCTTGATGCCCGGCCACGTGGCCTGCGCCGCGTTGAGGTGTCCCTGGTCGATCAACCAACGCCCCACGGAGCCGTAGGGGTGGTCGTTGTGGGCCGCAAAGCCCAGGCGCACCGTGCGTTGCCGCCCATCGGGTTCCGTCACCGTGAGGCGCCCCGAACCTTGAATCTGCAGCACCAGCACGTCGATGGGATCTCGGAGGTAGGCAATCTCCCGGCCCCGCAGTGCGTCGCGTGCCTCGCGCACGGTGTCCAACTGCTGCCGAGTCCAATAGGGCTTGCGCGAGGCCAGGTCCGTGGGTGGGCGGTGCAGTGGCGCACTGAACTGGGAATCGGGCAGTCGCCGGGCTTCAAAGTGCGGCTCGTAGTAACCGGTCAGCAAGCCCTGCCGCACGCCGCTGCGGTCCTCGATGCGCCAGGGCTGAAGGTGCTGCACCATCCAGCGCCGCACCGCGTGATGGTCGGCCGGGTTCAGCCCACGCGCACGCTCGCAGGTGGGTTGCCAGGCCGATGGCGCGCGCGCGCATCCGCTGAGCAGGGCACGCAGCACCTCCCCCACCGGATCGTCATGAAAGCCTGGCAGTTCCTGCCAGGGCGCCCGCACCCACACGGCGCCGCTGCGTTCGAACCGTTCCCCCACCGGCAGTCCGGCGGGCAGGTTCTGCAACAGATTGGGGTCGACCGGTTGAGGTGCCGAATGAGGTGCCGAATCGGAACGCCGGGGATCGGTCGGCGCTGCGATGCTGCGATCCCGCACCTCCACTTCAGGCTTCGATGGCGGCGATCGGTTGGTGGAACAGGCGGCCACAAGGACCGCTGCGGCCGCGCATGCCAGCACACCCAGGCGGCGCACGGGCATTGCGCGGCGCGGGGAGATCCTTGGGTATCCTGGGGCCATGTGGATCTTGTTGCTCGAAGCCCTGGCAGCGCTGGCGCTGTTGGTTTTCATCGTCTGGTGGACGATGTTCTCTGGTCGCCGAGGTGGCGAGCCGCCTTCGTCAAAGGACGACCGTTCGGGCCCCTGAATGCAGCCCACGTGAAGCGCCTCAGTGCAGCGCGCGGGGCGGTGCCAACATGAATTCGGGAACCGCCGCTTCGAATGCATGGGCCTGATCCGTCATGCAATAGAAGGTGCCTTGCATGGTGCCCATGGGCGTTTCCAGCCGCACCCAGCTCGTGTATTCGAACTGCTCACCCGGTTTCAGCACCGGCTGGTGGCCCACCACCGCCAGGCCGCGCACCTCTTCGGTCTGACCATGGCCATTGGTGATCAACCAGCGCCGCGCCACCAACTGCCCCGTCACGTCCCCCGTGTTCACGATCGTGACCGTGTAGGCGTAGGCATGCAGGCCGTTTTGCGGATCGGACTGATCGGGTAGATGCTGCACCGCCACCGAGCAGGTGAAGTGCGCGCGTTCCTCGGTGTTGGGCATGGGCTCCATTCTAGGCATGGACCCTAGAATCGACCGCATGAGCACACCGCGCACCTACCGAATCGCCCCGTCCATCCTGTCGGCTGATTTCGCCAAGCTCGGCGCGGAGGTTCGAAGTGTGATCGACGCTGGCGCGGACTGGATCCACTTCGACGTGATGGACAACCATTACGTGCCCAACCTCACCTTCGGCCCGATGGTGTGCGAAGCCCTGCGGCCGCACGCGGTGAAGGCTGACGGCAGCCGGGTGCCCATTGACGTGCACCTGATGGTGCAGCCGGTGGACGCCCTGGCCCAGGCCTTTGCCAAGGCAGGCGCCGACCTCATCAGCTTCCACCCCGACGCCAGCACCCACGTGGACCGCACCCTGCAGCTGATCAAGGCAGCGGGGTGCCAGGCCGGCCTCACCTTCAACCCCGCCATGCCCATCGACGTGCTGGAATGGGTCATCGACAAGGTCGACCTGGTGTTGTTGATGAGCGTGAACCCCGGCTTTGGTGGGCAGAGCTTCATCGACAGCGCGCTGCGCAAGTGCGAGAAGGTGCGCCGCCTCATCGAGTCCAGCGGGCGCGACATCCGACTGGAGGTCGACGGCGGCATCAAGGTCGACAACATTCGGCGCGTGGCCGACGCCGGCGCCGACACCTTCGTGGCTGGCAGCGCCATTTTCGGCCAGCCCGACTACAAGACGGTCATCGAGGCGATGCGGGCTCAACTGGCCTGAGCGTCTCCCGATACCCGCGGCTGCGCTGCACATAGAGCGCCGCACTGCGCAGCAGGCCCTGCACCTGCTCGGGCGTGAGTACCCGCGCCACCTTGGCCGGGCTGCCGATGATCAGGCTGTGGTCCGGGAACACCTTGCCCTCGGTCACCAAGGCGCCCGCGCCCACGAGGCAGCCGCGGCCGATGACCGCACCATTGAGCACCGTGGCACCAATGCCGATGAGTGAGCCATCACCAACCGTGCAGCCGTGCAGCATGGCCTGGTGGCCCACCGTCACATCCTGGCCTATGCGCAGCGGTTGGCCCGGGTCGCTGTGCAGCACTGCGCCGTCCTGGATGTTGGTGCGCGCACCCACGTCGATGGGATCGGTCTGGTCGCCGCGGATCACGGCGCCGAACCACACGCTCACGTCCGCGGCCAGCCGCACGTGGCCCACCACGCGGGCGTTGTCGGCCACCCAGGCCGAGTCGTCGATCTCGGGTTCGTGGCCGTTGACGGAGAGGATGTTCATGGTGGACATGGGTGGAGCTCGGCGTGTGAGTCGTTCAGGGGTTCTGTGATCCTGCACGTAGGGCGTTGGCGGAGGTGCTCTTCAAGTTTCCTGGGGACCACCCTCGGCAATGGGCAACCAGAGGACCACGGTAGAACCCTGGCCATGGACGCTGCGGAACTCCAGGCGCCCACCGAGCAACTGCAAGATTTCCTGCACGATGCTCACACCCAGGCCTGTGCCCGGGATGCGGCCTGAGGTGTCGGCGCGGTAGAAGCGCTCACCGATGCGCGCCAGTTGCGCGGGGGTGAGGCCAATGCCATGATCCAGGACCTGGATGCCCACGGCGGGTCGCGTGGGTTGTTCGTCTTCAAGGACGCCGCGGATCAGCGTCACCTCCACGGCGCCGCCATCGGGCGAGTACTTGTAGGCATTGCCCAGGATGTTGCCCAGGGATTGCAGCACCTTCCCGCGGTCCACATCCACCCAGCATGCGTCGTGAGGCTTGATCCAGCGGGGGGCCTCCCGCCCTGCGGGAACGCCCAGGTCGCGGATGCCCTCGTCCACCAGCGCCCCCAGGTCCAGGCGCTCGATCAGGAAGTCCTTGCCGCGGCGCGCCTCGATGCGGGCCAGGTCCAGCAGTTCGTCAACGATGGCCGCCATCCGCTCGGCCTGGCGATGCACGGTCTGCAGCAGTTCATTGCGGCGCGGCGGTGGGTACTCGCGCATCATCAAGAGTTCCGAGAAGCCGATGATCGAGGCCATGGGCGTGCGAAGCTCATGCGCGGCGGTGGACAGGAACTCGCTCTTGATGCGGTCAACCTCGGTCTCGTAGGTCACGTCTCGCAGATACAGCACCTGCGAGATGCTGCCCGGCGGCCCTTCGCGCCACTGCAGCTCGATCACCCGCTGCGCAGGGCGTTCCAGCTCAATCCGGGGTTGCTTGCGCTTGCCGGACTCCGTGTTCGACATGCCGCGCAGATCCGTCAATCGGGGCATGCGCAATCCCGTGGGCATCAGCGCGGACAGCCGCAACTCCAGTTCGCCTTCGCTCAGGCCCAGCGCCGAGGCTTCGCTCAGGCCGGTCAGCCGGGTGAAGGCGGCGTTCACATGGTTGATGCAGCTGCTCTCGTCGAAGGACACGAAGCCGTCGGGGCTGAGTGCGAAGATGGCGTCCAGGTGTTCGCCATGGCGCTTGAGCTGGTCCACGAGCCGCGCCACCAGGCGTGAAGCCTGCTGCAGGGTGTCGGCGCGTCCATCGTCCACCGGGCCCACCACCAGCGGTGCGTGGCCGGCGTCGATGTCACGGGCGGTTGTTCGCTGGGACGGTGAGTCTCCGATACCCGTCTCCAGCAGGCGAAGCAAGGCTTCAATGGCCGCCTCGCGCGATTTCATCTGCTGCTGCAAGGCCTCCTCCAGGGCCCTTCTTGCACTGATGTCCTGAAAGGAACCCAGCACCCGTGTGGCGCGGCCCTGAGCGCCGAACTGGGACTGACCCGCTGTGCGTACCCAACGGTACTGCCCCCTTCCATCCAGCACCCGCAGTTCCATCTCGAAGCTCTGGCCTTCGGCGATCAGGTCGTTGAGTTGCTCGACCGCGACATCCCTCTCCTCCGGATGCAGCCGCTTGATGAAGTCGTGCCTGTGTCCGCCGAAGGTTCCATTGGGCAGATCGAGGATCTGCTCCACCTCGGGCGAAACGAACAGCTCGCCGCTGTCCACGTCCAGGTCCCACAACCCTTGGCGGCTGCCGGCCACGGCCAGCGAAAAGCGCTGCTCGCTCTCGGCCAGTCTGCGTTCGGCCTGTGCATAGCGGCCCTGGACCCGAAGAGACAGCATCGCCCCGATGCTCACCAGCACGGCCGTGATCAGCATCAGCGCACCGCCGGTGAGCAGGTGCACGATGCGGTTGGCCTGCCCCACCGTGTCGGAGAACTGCCGTTGAAGCGGCGTCAACCGCTCGTTGATGTCCAGAACCTGCCGCATCGCGGCCTTCTTCGCCGCTTCGTCTCGGCAGTCGGCGTTGACCACGCGCCGAAGGCGCTCTGCGGCCATCTCCAGTTCGTCGATCAGTTGGTCGGCCTGTGCCCAGATGGAGATGGCCTGTGAGAAGAAGCTCACCTCGCCAAAACGCAGGAAGAGCATGATCATGCTGTCGATGTCGTCGGGGTGGTTCTGCCCCAACAGGAAGCCTTCGCGCGCAGCCGCCTTGTCCGGGACGGGCTGCGACAGGGCCAGCCGTGCCACGCGGTCCCCCTTGGTGACCGAGAGCGCGGCCACATAGTCCCGGTAGTCGTTGGGGTCGCAGGACACTGCATATTCACTCAAGTGCAGCACCGCGTTCTTCTGACCCTTGGACCACAGGCTTTCGCCGCTGACATACGCGCGCCCGGCCGACATCAGTTCCATGCTGAAAAGCCCCAGGCCCACACAACCCAGAATCGTCAGCAGGAATGGCCAGATCACCCGCAGCAGGCGGGGAAGCAGTTCGGGCAGGGGTGGCAAGGAATTTCGCTTGGCGCGTTCAATCATGGCGACAATGTGGGTTTTGCGCCCACCCTCCATCATGGCATTGCTCGACCCCATTCGCGCCGTCATCCTCGACCTGGATGGGACTTTGGTCGACACCCTGGGGGATTTTGAGATGGCCCTGAAGGCGATGCTGGCCGACCTGGGGGCCAGTCCTGACGAGGCCACCCGGGAATTCATCGGCCGCACCGTGGGCAAGGGTTCGGAATATCTGGTGCAGCAGACCTTGCAGCATGTGGGGCTGGGCAGGGATGACCCCGGCGTATTCGAGCGCGCCATCGAGCGCTATCAACACCACTATGGCCTCGTCAACGGACAGGCCTCGGTACTGTTCGACGGCGTTGAGGACGGGGTGCGCCTCCTGCGGTCTCGTGGGCTCAAGCTGGCCTGCCTGACCAACAAGCCTGGCCGCCATGCGCGGGACCTGTTGTCGCTCAAGGGTTTGGCCGAGCACTTCGACCAGGTGTTCGGTGGTGATGCCTTCGCCCGCAAGAAGCCCGACCCCCTTCCGCTGATCGAAACCTGCCGCGCCCTGGGCTGCGAGCCCGCGCAAACGTTGATGGTGGGGGACTCGCTCAACGACGCCCAGGCGGGGCATGCAGCAGGATGTCCCGTGGTGCTGGTGAGCTATGGCTACAACCACGGCCGCCCCATCACCGAGGTGCCGGCGGCGGCCTACGTCGACCGGCTCGATCAATTGACCCGACTGCTGCCCGGCCCCTGAAGAACCGCGCCCTGACTCTGCACACCATGATGACCGAACTGGAATTCAAGAGCCTGGCTTCGCAGGGCTACAACCGCATCCCGCTGATCGCGGAGGCCTTTGCGGACCTGGAAACACCGCTGTCTCTGTACCTGAAGCTCGTGGGCGGTGCGTCGCATGGATTCCTGCTGGAGAGCGTTGTTGGCGGCGAGCGTTTCGGCCGCTACTCCTTCATCGGCCTGCCCGCCCGCACGGTGCTGCGGGCGCACCGAGGTGTGGTGGAGGTGCTGACCGACGGGCAGGTCGTCGAGTGCCGTGAGGGCAACCCGCTGGACTTCATCGCCGAATACCAACAGCGTTTTCGTGTGGCCTTGCGCCCGGGACTGCCGCGCTTCTGCGGGGGCCTTGCCGGCTACTTCGGCTACGAAACCATCAGGTCGATTGAAAAGAAGTTGGCAGTCACGCGCAAGGAGGGCGGCATCGGCACGCCCGACATCCTCCTGCTGCAAACCGAAGAGCTGGCCGTCATCGACAACCTGTCCGGTCGCCTGTACCTGATCGTCTACGCCGACCCGGCGCGTCCCGAGGCCTACTTCACGGCCAAGAAGCGGTTGGGCGAACTCACTGACAAGCTGCGCTACAGCGTCTCGGCCCCGCAGGTGCGCAAGGGCCCGTCCTATCCCGTGGAGCGCGAACTCACGCAGGCTGAATTCGAATCCATCGTGCTGCGCGCCAAGGAGTACATCTCGGCCGGCGACTGCATGCAGGTCGTGCTGGGGCACCGGCTTCGCAAGCGCTACACCGAAAGCCCCCTGAGCCTGTACCGTGCGCTGCGCTCGCTCAACCCCAGCCCCTACATGTACTACTACGACCTGGGTGACTTCCAGATCGTGGGTTCGTCACCCGAAATCCTGGTGCGCCAGGAACGGGACGAGCAGGGCGAGACCACGGTGACGATCCGGCCGATTGCGGGCACGCGCCCCCGTGGCGCCACCCCGGAAAAGGATGCTGCCAACGAAGCCGAACTGCTGGCCGACCCCAAGGAGCGGGCCGAACACGTCATGCTGATCGACCTGGCCCGCAACGACCTGGGCCGCATGGCGCAGGTGGGCTCGGTGAAGGTGACCGAAGCCTTCGGCATCGAGCGCTATTCGCACGTCATGCACATCGTCAGCAATGTGCAGGGGCGACTCAAGCCGGGGCTCTCGCCCTTGGACGTGCTCAAGGCCAGCTTCCCCGCGGGCACCTTGAGCGGTGCACCCAAGATCCGCGCGATGGAGATCATCGACGAGCTCGAGAGTAGCGAGCGCGGCATCTACGGCGGCGCTTGTGGCTACCTCAGCTTTGCCGGTGACATGGATGTCGCCATTGCCATCCGCACCGGTGTCGTCAAGGACAACACCCTGTACGTGCAGGCCGGCGCGGGCGTGGTGGCCGATTCCGTGCCTGAGATGGAGTGGCGTGAAATCGAAGCCAAGGCGCGCGCGGTGCTGCGCGCGGCCGAGCTGGTCGAAGAAGGCTTTTGAGCGAGGGCTTCCAAGCCCGTCAGCTGCCGGGCGCCCAGCCCGATTGGCCCTTGTTGGCCACGCGCAGCATGCGCCCATCCGGGCCGAAGTGGATGATCACCGCGCGGGTGCTGCTGAAGATGCCCCACGACTCGCCCCGTGCCCAGCCGGCGCGGATGGTGCCGTCGGCGTCGCGAATGACGTTGGTGGGCTGACCCAGCGTGCGTTGCGCCTCGGTGTAGGTGGTCACGCCGGGCCGCATGGCCTCGACGGACTGCATCGAGAAATTGGGGCCGGTGGCGCAACCGGCAAACAGGACGGCGGTGGCCAGTAGGCCTGCGTAGCGTTTCATCTTGCTCTCCCTCTCCAGAGCGGACGGTCGACCCTCCTTGCACTGACAGGGGCCGGCTTCGTGCCGCTCGTGCCTTCAGTTTATCGAACTCAAGCCGGTGCGGGCGCTCACCAGTCGCGTCCGCAAGCGGTGCCGGCCTGCAATTCGTGGAAATTGTCCGGGCCCAGCGGCCCCGCATAATCTGCCGGGCAGGCGCGCCCGATTGATGCGCGCCGGGGAGGGCCATCGTGCTCCTGATGATCGACAACTACGACAGCTTCACCTTCAACCTCGTCCAGTACTTTGGAGAACTTCACGCCGACGTGAAGGTGGTGCGCAACGACGAACTCACGCTGCAGGACATTGAGGCGCTTAACCCCAGCCACCTGGTGCTGTCTCCCGGTCCTTGTTCGCCTGCCGAAGCCGGCATCTGTGTGCCCGCCATCCGCCACTTCATGGGCCGTCTGCCCATCCTGGGCGTGTGCCTGGGTCACCAGAGCATTGGTGCGGCCCTGGGCGGCCGCATCGTCCGCGCACCTGTGCCCATGCACGGCAAGACCAGCCTCATCACCACCGACCGCAAGGGCGTCTTCACCGGCTTGCCGCGTGACATCACCGTGATCCGTTACCACTCCCTGGTCATTGAGGAAGCCACCATGCCCGCCGAATTGGTGGTGAGTGCGCGCAGCGAGGATGGGCAGATCATGGCCGTGCGCCACCGCGACCTGGCCGGCAGCCCCACGCCGCTCGAAGGCGTGCAGTTCCACCCCGAATCCATCCTCAGCGAGCACGGCCACGCCATGCTGCGCAACTTCCTGCAGATGGGGCGGCAGGCCCAGCCCGCGTGAACCAGGATGCGCCCGAGCGGTCCCAAATAAGGCCTTCCCCACCATGATCGACCTGCGCAGCGACACCGTCACCCGTCCCACCGCCGCCATGCGTGAGGCCATGCTGCAAGCGCCTGTCGGCGATGACGTCTTTGGCGACGACCCCACCGTCAATGCCCTTCAGGAGCGCATTGCCGCCGACCTCGGGTTTGAGGCCGCGCTGTTCATGCCCACCGGCACGCAGAGCAACCTGTGTGCGCTGATGGCCCACTGCGAGCGTGGCGACGAATACCTGGTGGGCCAGATGGCGCACACCTACCGTTGGGAGGGCGGGGGTGCGGCCGTGCTGGGCAGCATCCAACCCCAGCCCTTGCCCCAAGGCCAGGACGGGCGTATCGAATGGGCCGAGATTGAAGCGGCCATCAAGCCGCGAGACGCCCACTTCGCCCGCACCCGGCTTCTGAGCCTGGAGAACACCTGGGGCGGCCAGGTGCTGGAAGCCGCGTACACGGCCGACGTGACCGACAAGGCCCATGCGCGTGGGTTGTCCACGCATCTCGATGGGGCGCGGCTCTTCAATGCGGCCGTGGCCAGTGGTGTGGCCGCGCGTGAACTCACTCGCGGGTTCGACAGCGTGTCGGTGTGCTTCAGCAAGGGGCTGGGTGCGCCGGTGGGCTCGGCCCTGTGCGGTTCGCGCGAACTCATCGGGCGTGCGCACCGCTGGCGCAAGATGACCGGTGGTGGTCTGCGCCAGGCGGGGGTTCTGGCCGCCGCCGCCCTGTACGCACTGGACCACCATGTGCAGCGCCTGGCGCAGGACCATGCCCACGCGAGGATGCTGGCGGAAGGGCTTCAAGGCTTGCCTGGCGTGCGCGTTCAAACCCCGCAAACCAACATCGTGTTCGTGGACCTGGACGCCTCGATGCAGCATCGCTACCCGCAAGGCGTGGTCAGCGCGCTGCAGCACGAAGGCGTGTTGTGCACCGGCCTCTACCGTCTGCGCCTGGTCACGCATCTGGACGTGTCGGCGCATCAGATCGAAGCTGCAGTAGCCGCCATCCGCCGCGTGCTGGGCTGAATCGCCGAAAATCCGGTCCAACCCGGGAGGAGCCCATGTCCATCAGCACCACCGATGCGCTCGTGCGCATCATCGAACACCGCGAAATCTTCCACGACGAGATGCTCTCGCTGATGCGCCGCATCATGGGCGGGGAGATGTCGCCCGTGATGATCGCGGCCTTCGCCATGGGCCTTCGGGTGAAGAAGGAAACCATTGGCGAGATCGCCGCCGCCGCCCAGGTGATGCGTGAACTGGCCACACCCGTTCACGTCGAAGACCGTCGCCATCTCGTGGACATCGTCGGCACCGGCGGTGACAGCTCACACACCTTCAACATCTCCACCGCCTCCACATTCGTGGCGGCCGCAGCCGGTGCGCGCGTGGCCAAGCATGGTGGGCGCAGCGTGTCCTCCACCTCCGGCAGCGCCGACGTGATGGAAGCGCTGGGTGCGCGCATTGATCTCAAGCCCGAGCAGGTGGCGCAGTGCCTCTCGCAAACTGGCATCGGCTTCATGTTCGCGCCCAACCACCATGCCGCCATGAAGCACGCCGCACCCGTGCGCAAGGAACTGGGCGTTCGCACCATCTTCAACATCCTGGGTCCGCTGACCAATCCTGCTTCGGCACCGAACACGCTGATGGGCGTGTTCCACCCCGACCTGGTGGGCATCCAGGTGCGTGTGCTGCAGCGCCTGGGGGCCGAGCATGCGCTGGTCGTCTACGGCATGAACGGCATGGACGAGTTGTCCATTTCCGGTGAAAGCATGGTCGGCGAACTCAAGGACGGGCAAGTGCACGAATACACCGTGCACCCCAGCGACTTCGGCATGCCGGTGTATGACAGCCGTGCGCTGCGCGTGGCCAACCGCGACGAGTCCGTCGCCTGCATCCGCCGCGCACTGGCCAACGAAGACGGCCCGGTGCGCGACATCGTGCTGCTCAATGCGGGCGCGGCCTTGCATGCGGCGGGCTGCGCCGCATCCATCACCGACGGTGTGAGGCTGGCTCGTGAAACCGTGGCCAGCGGGGCAGCGGCCCAAAAGCTGGCGCAGTTCGTGGCGGCCACGCAGGCCCTGGGCTGAGGCGCGCGGCGTGTTTGCATCCTTGGGCATGCCCGAACTGCTGCGTGCTGCGCGGGACGAGGACGAAGTGTTCCTCCCTCGACTGGAGCCCAGTTGGCAAGGCGCTGCCCTGGCGGTGGCGGGCGCTGCCCTGGGCGAAGGCTGGGCCGTCCTGACCAAGATGGGCAATGAATCGGCGGCCAGCGCCTTCGGCCCTGCGCTCGGTTGGCTGGCCCTCATGCTCATCTTCGCGGGGCTCTTGTTGCAACTCACCCGCTTCCGTGTCCGCGGGGGCTGGCATCTGCGCTTGAAGTCCGGGCAACTGGAGCCCCAGGATGTGCCGGGCCAGGCCCACGTCATCGAGAACCCGCAGGGCTACGCGCTGAGCTGCGTGGCCGGTGACCGGTTTCGCAGCGTGGCCATCGACCTGGTGCATGAAGAACGTGGCCGCGTGGCGCGCGTGTTCCAGACGCCGGCCCGTACCCGTCTCAAGGACATTCGCGCCTGCAGTGAACTCACCGATATCCTCGCTCAGCGGCTGGGCGTGGAGCGCCACGGCCTGAAGGCTTGAACGCCTGAACGCCTGGTCGCCTGAACAACCCATTCAAGACCCTCTCGATTGCACATCTCCCCATGTCCGACATCCTGAACAAGATCGTGAGCGTCAAGCACGAGGAGTTGACCGCTGCGCGCCGACGCCGCAGCCTGGCGTCCTGGCGCGAAGAGGCCGAGGCCCGGCGCGACGTGCGGGGCTTCACCCACGCCTTGCGCACACGCATCGCGGCCGGCCACAGCGGGGTGATCGCCGAGATCAAGAAGGCCAGCCCCAGCAAGGGCGTGATCCGCGAGCACTTCGTTCCTGCCGACATTGCCGACAGCTACGCTCGCCATGGCGCGGCGTGTTTAAGCGTGCTCACGGATGAGCGTTTCTTCCAAGGGCATGCCACTTATCTGCAGCAGGCGCGTGCCGCCTGCGGCCTGCCCGTGCTGCGCAAGGACTTCATGGTGGACGACTACCAGGTGTTCGAG
>JAIYCN010000036.1 GCA_027487995.1 Rubrivivax sp.
ACCAGTCCCTGCCTGGTATGAGCCGCACTGAGCGCGGGGCCATCTACGACGAGATGAACCGTGTGTTGGCCGCACTGCACAACGTGGATGTGCGGGCACGGGGCCTGGCCGACTACGGCAAGCCCGGCAGTTATTTCGAGCGGCAGATCGGCCGGTGGAGCAAGCAGTACGCCGCCTCCATCACCCAACCCATCGAGGCCATGGACCGCCTCATCGAATGGCTGCCCGCCCACATGCCGGCCAGTGCGAAGGACGAGACCCAGGTGTCCATCGTCCATGGCGACTACCGCCTGGACAACCTGATGTTCCACCCCACCGAACCACGGGTATTGGCCGTGCTCGATTGGGAACTCTCCACACTCGGACACCCACTGGCGGATTTCAGCTACCACTGCATGGCCTGGCACATCAAGCCCGGCTCCTTCCGCGGCATCGGTGGTCTGGACCTGAACGAACTGGGCATTCCCAACGAAGCGGCCTACATCGACGCCTACTGCCAGCGCACGGGCCGCAACACACCGCAGGCCCGCAGCACGCTGGCGCAGGACTGGAACTTCTATTTGGCCTACAACCTGTTCCGCATGGCCGCCATCCTGCAAGGCATTGCCAAGCGTGTGGAGGACGGCACCGCCGCCAGCGAACAGGCCCGCCAAGCCGGGGCGGGTGCACGGCCATTGGCGGAATTGGGATGGCAGTTTGCGCAACGCGCTTGAAAGGAACCCATGGACTTCAGTTATTCCCCCAAGACACAGGCACTGCGCGAAAAGCTGCAGGCTTTCATGGACCAACATGTCTACCCCGCCGAAGAGGCTGTTCATGACGAGCTGGAGGCCAACACCGCGGCAGGCAAGCGTTGGACTCCTCTTCAGACCATCGAGCAACTCAAGCCGCTGGCGCGCGCACAAGGCCTGTGGAACCTGTTCCTTCCCGAAAGCGAATACGGCGCGGGCCTGAGCAACCAGGAATACGCACCGCTGGCCGAAGTCATGGGCCGCGTGCCCTGGAGCAGCGAGGTCTTCAACTGCTCGGCACCCGACACCGGCAACATGGAGGTGCTGGTGCGCTACGGCACGCCGCAGCAGCAGGCGCAGTGGCTCAAGCCCCTGTTGGCCGGTGAGATCCGCAGCGCCTTCGCCATGACCGAGCCGGCTGTAGCTTCATCGGACGCCACGAACATCGAAGCGCGCATCGAACGCCAGGGCGACGACTACGTCATCAACGCGCGCAAGTGGTGGACCAGCGGCGCGGGCGACCCGCGCTGCAAGGTCCTCATCTTCATGGGCAAGACCGACCCCGAGGCGCCCCGCCATTCGCAGCAGAGCATGATCCTGGTGCCCATGGACACCCCGGGTGTGAAGGTACTGCGCCCCTTGAGCGTGCTGGGCTACGACGATGCGCCGCACGGGCACATGGAGGTCGACTTCAGCAACGTGCGCGTGCCCGCCTCCAACATGCTGCTGGGCGAAGGCCGCGGCTTCGAGATCGCCCAAGGCCGCCTGGGCCCGGGGCGCATCCACCATTGCATGCGGCTCATCGGCCTGGCCGAGCGCTCGCTGGAACTGATGTGCAAGCGCGCCAGTGCCCGCGTGGCCTTCGGCAAGCCGGTGGCTGCGCAGGGCGTCACACAAGAGCGCATTGCAGAAGCCCGCTGCCAGATTGAACAGGCCCGCCTGCTCACGCTCAAGGCCGCCTGGATGATGGATGTGGCCGGCAACAAGACCGCCAAGGCCGAGATTGCGATGATCAAGGTGGTGGCCCCGAACATGGCACTGCGCGTCATTGACTGGGCCATGCAGGTCTTTGGTGGCGCCGGCGTCAGCCAAGACACGCCGCTGGCCCACTTCTACGCGCACGCCCGCACGCTTCGCTTTGCCGACGGCCCGGACGAGGTGCACCGCAACGCGATTGCGAAGCTGGAGTTGGGAAAGTACGCCCACTCATCTGCTGGAACGAAATAGACTTTGTTCGATTCGGATAGAGCACCAACCTAGGCTTCACTAGGGTGATACGATGCAAGGACGTGCCTGTGGTGAAAGGGATATCACTAGGGTCTTCTAAACCCTCGTTCCAGGTTCGAGTCCTGGCAGGCGCGCCAATTGATGAGCTTGGTCATGTCCGTTTGCAAGCACTGTGGAAGTGAGTTCCAGCTGAAGGATCACCCGAAGGGATGGATGGCCAATCACTCCCGGTGGTGCTTGATGAACCCGAATCGCGCCGAGTACCGCAAGGCGCTCGAGAAGGCTCGGACCAGCAAGATCAATTTTCGAAATCAGTATCACTTCGGCGCGGTGATGTCTGAAGACACCCGGTTGAAAATCGGTGCGTCAAGCACCGGGCGGACTCACTCAGAAGCGACAAGGCAGCAACTGCGTCAGAAGGCCCTGGCGTCTGCTCATCGGCGTTTGAAGAAGGGGATGGTCCCTTACCGGGGAATGATGTTTGATTCCTCCTGGGAAGTGGCGTTGGCCAAGCGCCTCGATCAACTAGACGTTGAGTGGTTCCGACCTCCACCGCTTCCCTGGGTCGACGAACAGGGCGTCGCCCACCATTACTTTCCGGATTTCTACCTTC
>JAIYCN010000264.1 GCA_027487995.1 Rubrivivax sp.
CGAGCACACCGAAGGCGGCCCGCTTTCGAAGATGATGAAGCCGGGCATGGGCACCTACGACCGGTTCAAGGAACTCTTCGACAAGTTCAGCGCCGAGGCGGGCAAGCAGCAGTTCCTCATCCCCTACTTCATCGCCGCCCACCCGGGCACCACCGATGAGGACATGATGAACCTGGCGGTGTGGCTCAAGAAGAATGGCTTCCGCGCCGATCAGGTGCAGACCTTCTACCCCAGTCCGATGGCCACCGCCACGGCGATGTACCACACCTCCCGCAACCCCCTGAAGGGCATCACCCGTGACGAATCGCGGTCGGAGAAGGTGGACATCGTGCGTGGTGAGAAGCGCCGCCGCCTGCACAAGGCCTTCCTGCGCTACCACGACGCGAACAACTGGCCCCTGCTGCGCGAGGCGCTCAAGGCCATGGGCCGCGCCGACCTGATCGGCAACGGCAAGCACCACCTGATCCCCACCTGGCAGCCCAGCACCGACGGCAGCTACCAGAGTGCCCGGCGTAAGAACAGCACGCCCACCGGGGCGCGCACGTCCACGGTCACGCAGGGCCGCATCCTGACCCAGCACACCGGTTTGCCGCCCCGGCCGGGTGTGGGCGGCGGCAGCGCCAACTCCGGCGTGAAGAAACCGTCCACCACGACCACCCAACGCAGTACCGCCTCCCTGCGCCCCGCGCGCAAGGGCTCCACTTCGCGCTGAAGTTGAGCGCCCCACGCACGAGGAATACAGCATGAAATGGTTGCGCTACGCCCAAGCCGGGCAGCAGGGCTTTGGTGTGCTCGATGGCGAGCAGATCGTCGTACACCGCGGAGAATTGTTCGGTGAAAACGCCCCAACCGGCGAGCGTTTGGCGCTGGCCGACGTCACGCTGCTCATGCCCTGCGAGCCGCGCACGGTGGTGGGCTTGTGGAACAACTTCCATGCGTTGGCCCAGAATAACGGTTGGACGCCACCGGCCGAGCCTTTGTATTTTCTGAAGGCGGCGGGCAGCCTGGCCGGACCGGGCAGCATCACGCCGGCCGCCGCGGAGTCCGTGGGCCGCGTGGCCTTCGAGGGTGAGTTGGCCATCGTCATTGGGCGGGTCACGCACGGCGTGTCGGTGCAGGACGCGCCGCAGCACATCGCCGGCTACACCTGTGCCAACGACATCACGGCGATTGAAGTGCTCAACCGCGACGCCACCTTTGCACAGTGGACCCGCGCCAAGGGGTTGCCGGGTTTCGGCGTGTTCGGCCCGGTCATCGAAACCGAATTCGACATCACCCAGGCCACGCTGCGCACGCGGGTGGGTGGGCGCGAGCGGCAGAACTACGCGCTGTCCGACATGATCATGCCGCCTGCCGAGTTGGTGAGCCGCATCTCGCAGGACTTGGCGCTGCAAGCCGGTGACCTGATCCTGTGCGGCACATCATTGGGCGTGCTGCCCATGAAGCCGGGCACCGAGGTGGAAGTGGAGATCGATGGGATCGGGGTGCTGCGGCACCGTTACGGTTGAACTCTGGTCTGGCGCGCCCAGCCGACAGCCGGGTGTCGGCTAGGGTGCTGAGAGGGCGGGCGCATGCATGAGCGCTTCCAACTCTTCGTCCGCGGTGTAACCCTGCACCGAGACCCGCACAAAGGTTCTCCCTGCGTGCTGCGTCACCGGCACTTCAATCCGGCTCTCCTCAAATAGTTGCCGCCGCAAGGCGTCGGCATCCTGGTGCGGCACGGGGATGGGCACCATCTGGCCGAAGTCTTCATCCTGGGCGATGGCGTCCAGACCCCATCGTGCGCGAAGACGATGCAAGGTTTGCAGCGCCCGTTCGTGGCATTGCTCCCGCACCGCAGCCCAGTTCATGCGACGCTGGAAGGCGATGGCCGCAGGCAAGGCCAACCAAGCCGAGAGATCCCGCGTGCCCTGCCATTGAAGACGCCGTTGCAAGGTGCCCTGGCCGGTGTAGGCATCAAAGCCGCTGTGTCCGCCCAGGCCCTCGGCCACATAGCCACAACTCACCACCGGTGCCTGCAGCTTCGCGTGGTGCTCGGGGCGGGTATGCAGGAAGGCTGAACCCTTGGGCCCGCACATCCACTTGTGGCCGTTGCCGGTGTAGAAGTCGGCGCCCAGGTCCTGCAGATTCAGATTGATGTGTCCCGGGGCATGGGCACCGTCGATCAACGTGAGGATGCCCCGCTCACGCGCCGCCTCGCACACCGCTTTGACTGGAAGGATCAGCGCCGTGGTGGAGGTGATGTGGCTCAGGAAGATCAGCCGCGTGCGCGGCGTGACCTGCGCCAACAGGCGCTCAGCGAAGGCATCGCGCTCAAACGGCAGGGGAATCTCGACCCGTCGGTAGACCGCCCCGGTGCGCTCGCACACCCAGCGCCAGGTGGCGTCGCAGGCGCCGTATTCGTGGTCGGTGGTCAACACCTCATCACCGGGCTGAAGGTCCAGCGAACGCGCCACGGTGTTCACACCCGTGGTGGCGTTGGGCACGAAGGCCAGATCGTCGGGGTTCGCACCCAAAAACACGCCCAGTTCATGGCGTGCCTGGGCCAATAGCGCGCCGGAGCGCCGCCCAAGGAACTCCACCGGGTTGCGCTCCATTTCGCGCTGCCAATCATGCTGGGCCTGCAGCACCTCCCGTGGACACGCACCAAAGGAGCCGTGGTTGAGGAACACCACGCCCGGGTCAAGGTGGAAGTGTTCCTTCATGGACCGGTGTTGGGCCAAGGGCTGCACCCTCAAACTACTTGCTGCGCGAATCCTTCAGCCCGGTGATCCGGTTGAAGACCACACGGCCGGCTGCATGGTCAATGCGGTCGCTGACAAAGTAGCCATGACGCTCGAACTGGAAGCGCTGATCAGCAGACACCGCCGCCACAGAGGGCTCCACATAACCTTGCACCACCTGGCGGCTGTGAGGGTTGAGCACCTCCTTGGGGTCGCGTCCGCCCGCATCGGGCTGCTCCTCGTTGAACAGGCGGTTGAACAACCGCAACTCGGCTGGCACCGCCTCGTCGCAGCCCACCCACGTCACCACGCCCTTGACCTTCACGCTGTCCGCACCTGGCGTACCGCTCTTGGTGTCGGGAATCAGCCGCGTGAGCACCGTCAACACGCGGCCTGTGGCATCGCGTTCGTATCCGGTGCACTCCACCACGTAGCCATACTTCAGGCGCACCTTGTTGCCCGGCGTGTCGACACCGGCCGCATCCGTGCGCGGCGGGAACAGGCGGAAGTAACCTTTGGGCGGGTCGACCTCGAAGTCCTCGCGCTCGATCCACACCTCGGGCCCCAAGCGCATGGCGCGCTGGCCCAGTTCAGGCCGCTGCGGATGCGCCGGGGCGTGGCAGGCCTCGCGGTGGGCCGCATCACCAAACACCTCGGTCCAGTTCGTGATCACCAGCTTCAGCGGATCCAGCACCGCCATCGCGCGCGCGGCCTGGCCTTCCAGGTCGTCACGCAGGGCGATGTCCAACACTTCGTAATCCAGCCACGCGGTGGTCTTGCTGGCCCCACTGTCCTCGGCCATCTTGCGGATGGAGGCCGGTGTGTAGCCGCGCCGGCGCAGGCCGGCCAGCGTGGGCATGCGCGGGTCATCCCAACCGCTGACGATCTTCTCGTCCACCAGTTGCTTGAGCTTGCGTTTGCTGGTGACCACATAGGTCAGGTTCAGGCGACCGAATTCGTGCTGATGCGGCAGCTTGAAGATGTTGGGCTCGCGGCTGTCCAGCGCGTGCGCCAGCAGGGGGGCGAATTGCTCGGTGTGCTGCAGCAGCAGGTCGAAGAAGACCGGCAGGTCGCGCAGCACGGCTTCCCGGTCATGCTCCCAATGCGTGAGCATGGTGCGCATCCGGGCTTCCGCTTCGCTGGCGAAGAGCTTGTCGGCGCGGTTGTGGCATGTGAGCGCAAATTCCTTGCCCGCCTGCACACCGGCATTTCGAATCTGCTCCACCAGGGTCTTGGCCCGTGTGAATTGCGGGGCCCTCAGAATGGGTGCGATGCGCTCCAGCGTCCAGTCGTAGAAGGGGCGCTGGTCTTCGAATTCCAGCGTGCAGATGGAGTGCGTGATGTTCTCCAGCGCATCCTCGATGGGATGCGCGAAGGTGTACATCGGGTAGATGCACCAGCGGTTGCCCGTGTGGTGGTGCGTGGCGTGCTTGATGCGGTACAGGGCCGGGTCGCGCAGGTTGATGTTGGGCGAGGCCATGTCGATCTTGGCGCGCAGCACCATGGCGCCGTCCGCATGCCGGCCGTCGCGCATCTCGCGAAAGCGCGCGAGGTTGTCCTGGGGTGAGCGGGAGCGGAACGGGCTGTCGACGCCGGGCTTGCCGAAGTCGCCGCGGTTGGCCTTCATCTGCTCGGGCGTTTGCTCGTCCACATAGGCGTGGCCGGTGGTGATCAGGTACTCGGCTGCCTGGTACGTGAAGTCAAAGTAGGAACTCGCGTAAAACAGGTGCGATGTCTTGACACCGTTGAGTTCGGTCTCCCAAGACCATCCCAGCCACTTCACCATCTCGACGATGGCGTCCACATACTCCTGCTCTTCCTTCTCCGGGTTGGTGTCGTCAAAGCGCAGGTGGCACACCCCACCGTAATCTCGCGCCAGGC
>JAIYCN010000411.1 GCA_027487995.1 Rubrivivax sp.
GCGCTTCGCGTACCACGGCGCGATGCGCCGGAACAGGCGCGTGCCGTGCTCCTCCCCGTGGAACGCGCACACGCGGTCGTAGTGCCGCCGCAGCACCCGCAGGCGCTCCGCCAGGTCCGGCTCCGGCAGCAGCTCCCCCGTCCGCAGCAGATGTTCCGTCCGCCGGAAGATCCACGGGTCGTAGAACGCCCCGCGGCCGATGCTCACCCCGGCGCAGCCCGTCTCCCGCAACATGTGGCGTGCGCCCTCGGGCGTGGTCACGTCGCCGTTGCCGATCACGGGGATCGCGCGCACCGCCCCGGCCACCGCCCGGATGCCGGCCAGGTTCACCACGCCGCTGAAACCCTGCGCGCGCGTGCGGCCGTGGACGAACACCGCCGCCACGCCCGCGTCCTCCAGCACGCGCGCCAGGTCGGGCGCGGTCAGGTTGTGCTCGTCCCAGCCGAGCCGCATCTTCGCGGTCACGGGGATGCGCACCGCCGCCACCATCCCGCGCACCAGCGCCGCGGTGCGGTCCAGTTCGGTCATCATCGCGGAGCCGCCGCCGATCTGGACGACCTTCTTCACGGGGCAGCCCATGTTGATGTCGACGGCGTCGGCCCCGAGTTCCTGGCAGCGCACGGCGGCGTCGCGCATCTCCTCGGGGACGCTCCCGAAGAGCTGGATGGAGAAGGGGCGGTCGTCGGGGGCGGAGGCCGACAGGCGGAGGGCGGCGGGGCTGCGCTCGAGGAGGGAGCGCGCGTTGATGAGGTCGGTGGTGGTCCAGCCGAGGCCGCCGAGCTCGCGGACGGTCTGCCGCATCGGCAGGTTGGTGTAACCCGCCAGCGGCGAGAGGCAGAGGTTCGAGGCGAGCGTGTAAGGACCGATCCGCACGGGCGTCAGGCGGCGGCCACGGCGGCCCGCATCCGGCGGAGGGCCTCCTCGAGGGTGGCGCGGTTGCAGCCGAAGTTGAGGCGCAGGTGGCGGCCCGGCGGGGAACCGAAGGGTGCGCCGTCGCTCAGGCCGACGCCGTGGGCCTCGAAATGGGCCGCGGGGGAGGGGAGGCCGAGGCCGGAGACGTTCATCCAGAGGAGGTAGGTCGCCTCAACTGGCGCCTCGATCGCGATTCCGGGGAAGTCGCGCGCGAGGCGCGCGAGCAGCAGGTCACGGTTGCCCCGCAGGTAATCGAGCAGGGCCTGGCGCCACGGCTCCCCGTCGCGGTACGCCGCCTCGCAGGCGGTGAAGCCGAGGCAGGTCACCTCCGCCACGATGCCGGCCGCCGCCCGCTCGAACCGCCGGCGCAGGGCCGCGTCGGGGATGATGGCGAGCGAGGTCCCGAGGCCCGGCACGTTAAAGGTCTTGCTCGGCGCCAGCAGGGTGATGGTCCGCGCCGCCACGTCCGCGCCCAAGCTCGCGGCGGGCACGTGCGGCAGGGCCGGATCGAGGATCAGGTCACAATGGATCTCGTCGGAACAGAGGATCAGGCGGTGCCGGGCGCAGAATTCCGCCAAGCGCTCCAGTTCCGCCCGCCGCCAGACCCGCCCGAGGGGGTTGTGCGGGTTGCAGAGCAGGAAGAGCCGCGTCCGCGGGGTGACCGCCGCCTCGAGGGCGTCCCAATCGATGCCCCAGCCGTGCCCCTCCCGGACCCACGGCACGCCCACCGGCACGCGGCCGCCGTTGCGCGGCGCGGAAAAGAACGGGGGGTAGACGGGGGACAAGGTGAGCACCTCGTCGCCAAGTTCCGCGCAGGCGAGGGCGGTCACGTTCAGGCCGACCACCAGGCCGGGGAGCCAGACGAGCCATTCGGGTTGGACTCGCCAGCCGTGTTGCCGCTCCAGCATCTCGACCACCGCCTCCGTGGTGCTCGCCACCGGCCGCGCGTAGCCGAACACGCCGTGCTCCACCCGCTGGTGCAGGGCGGCGATCACCGGCGGGGGGGCCGGGAAATCCATATCCGCCACCCAGAGCGGCAGCACGTCGCGGCCCGCGTAGCGCTGCCACTTCTGGGAATCGGTCCCCCGGCGCTCCGGGACGGTGTCGAAATTAAACGCGGGCGTCATCGTTGCCCGCGAGGCTTTGCCCGCTCCCGCCGCCCGCGTCAAAGGGAACGCGCGGCCGGTTCGGCGCCCGGCTGGGCCGCAATGACGCGGCCGCGGCGTCCCACCCCGGGACGCCGCGTCGCACCCGCTTTCGCCGCCGCGACTCAAATCCCCCATGCTCGGCCACTTGCGCGTCGCGGCGGGTTGGCGCGCCGCGTGCGAAAGGCGGGTCACAACGTACCAACCAACATGCACCAACTCCGCTACCCGACCTCCCTCCGGTCCGTTTTCCCCGTCGCGCGCTCCGGCGCCCGGCTCTCGCCGTGGTCCGGCCTCGAGGCCGAGATGGACCGCCTCTTCGCCGCCGCCCTCGCGGCCGAAGGACCCGCGACCTTCCCGGTCGACGTCTACGCCGACGCCTCCGCCACCCACGTCCGCGCCGCGCTTCCCGGCTGCCGCCGCGAGGACCTCCGGATCGAGCTCGCCGACGGCCAGCTCACGCTCTCCGTGATGCCGCCCGCACCCGCCGCCGGCGATCCCGCACCCGCCACGGCGACCCCCGCCGATTCGGAGCCGATCGCCCGTCGCTCGCTCGCGGTGCCCGAGGACACCGCCGAAGA
>JAIYCN010000402.1 GCA_027487995.1 Rubrivivax sp.
ATGCTGCTGCAACTGCGCAGCCACCACCCGTGCGGCCTGTTGGTCCTTCAGGCGCAACTGAACGCCCACGGGGCCTTCCACACGCAGCAGACGCGCCGCATCTTCCAGGTGCATCAGCACCAGGGTGCTGTCGAATTCGTAGTGGCCTGACTCGAACAGCCCGGCCACGCGAACCGTCTTCAGCCGCGGCACCACACCGGCAGGCGTCACCTGCCCGCCGGGGGTGATGATGGTCAGCACTGCCCCTTCAGAGACACCCATCTGCCGCGCGATCTCCACACCCAGCACCACGTTCCACTGCCCGGGCACCAGTCGCTGCACCAGTTCGGGCTGGCGCCGCGCCAGTTCCGTCACCTGCCCCTCATGGTCGGGGTCAACGCCGCGCAGCACCACGCCGCGCATGTCCTGCCCGCGGGCCATCAGCACCTGCGACACCACATACGGTGCAGCGCCCACCACATGGGCGCCCGCACCCGGCACCTGCGCCACCTGACGTGCCAAGGCCTGCCAATCGGGCAGCGCCTGCCCGTCGGCCGCCATCAGTTCCACATGCGGAATGACGCCCAGCATGCGGTCGCGCACTTCCTTTTGAAAGCCGTTCATCACCGACAGCACGATGATGAGCGCGGCCACCCCCAGTGCGATGCCCAGCACCGACACCGCGGAGATGAAGGAGATGAACCCATTGCGCCGCCCGGCACGGCCGCTGCGCGTGTAGCGCCAGCCCACCTGCAGTTCATAGGGGATGAGGGATCCGAGCATGGCGCGGATTCTGCCCGAGGGCACCGGGATAATCGGGCGATGCACCTCATTGTTCTGACGGAATCGGCGCAGGCTCAGCCCGCAAGGTCCGGAGCCCATGATCGACCAGACCTGCAGGCGCTGATCGTGCGGTGGAGCCCGCTGATGCTTCGGCTGGTGCCAGGATGGTCGCTGCCTGAAGACCCCGAGGCGTTGCACACGCTGGCTGAGCGGGCGCAATCGAAACTGCTGCAAAGCGCAGGCCTACCCGATGAACCCCGCGCGCGCCTCACGCCCTTCCACGGCCTTGTCGGCAGCGACCGCATCACCCTGGTGCCGCCTCACGAACTGCATCTGGAAGAGACCGCATCCCGCGCCCTGTTTGCCAGCGTGCAACCCCTTTTTGAAAGCGAGGGCGTGCGCCTCGCCTGGTGCAGCGAACTGCACTGGCAGATTGAACACGAGAGCCTGCGCGGCCTTCCTTGCGCGAGCCTGGCCCGCGCCGAAGGTGATTCGGTGCAGCGCTGGCAGGGCCGGACATCGCTTTCGGCCGCACGCCTCATTCGGCGGCTTCAGAACGAAGCCCAGATGGTGTTGCACGACCACCCGGTGAACCAGCATCGCTCACAGCGCGGGGAACTGACCGTGAATTCCCTGTGGCTGGACCAGCCGATTCAAGCCGATGGTGTGCAAACCGTGCCGCTGCGGGCTGCGGATGCCCCGCTGCAGAGATGGGTGGATGTGGCGCTGGCTGCACCGGCCGACCAACACGGCACCGCAGCCGACCCCACCCTGGTGATCTGCGGTCGCCATCGTGCGCAAGCCTTCACCATGCGGCGCCTGCCCGGTGGCTGGCGTGGCGCCATCGCCCGCACCCTGATGCGTCCACCGCCCGCCCAAGCGCTGAGTCAGTGGTTGAAGACGCTGGATGCAGCACCCGAGGACGCACCCGCTTGAGCCTGCCCACATGAGCATGATCACGCCCAAGCCCATCAGGCTGGTTGAACGCGATGTGCCGCCCCGGGTGGCGCACGCCTTGCAGGAAGCGGGTCTTCACCCGCTGCTGGCACGGCTGTATGCCGCACGCGGCGTGCGGTCGACTACTGAGATCGACGACCAGCTTCAACACCTCATCACCCCGGCGGAGCTGACGAATGCGCAGAAAGCTGCGATGCTGCTGGCCGATGCCATCGCGCAGGGCAAGCGCCTGTGCATCGTGGCCGACTACGACTGCGACGGCGCCACCGCCTGCGCCGTGGCCCTGCGCGGCCTGAAGATGCTGGGCGCGCAGCCCGACCGCCTGCAGTACGTGGTGCCCGACCGCAGCGTGCATGGCTATGGCCTGACGCCGGCCATCGTTGATCTGGCCGTGCAGCAGCAGGCACCGCAACGCCCCGATGTGCTCATCACCGTGGACAACGGCATTGCCAGCATCGCGGGCGTGGCCCACGCCCGCGCACAGGGCATGCAGGTGCTGGTGACCGACCACCACCTGCCCGCCGACGAGACGCCCGATGCCAATGTGATCGTCAACCCGAATCAGAAGGGCTGCGGATTTCCGAGCAAGAACCTGGCGGGTGTGGGCGTGATGTTCTATGTGCTGCTGGCCCTGCGCGCCGAGTTGCGCCAACGCGGGGCCTTCAATGCGCAGACGCAGCCGCGCTTGAATGAGCTGTTGGACCTGGTGGCGCTGGGCACCGTGGCCGACGTGGTGAAGCTCGATGCCAACAACCGTCGCCTGGTGGCGCAGGGTCTCAAGCGCATCCGCAGTGGCCGCATGCAGTCGGGCCTGCATGCACTTTTCGCGGTGGCAGGCCGGGATCCCGCCCAGGCCACGGCGCAGGACTTCGGCTTCGCACTAGGGCCGCGCATCAATGCGGCTGGGCGCCTTTCCGACATGACCTTGGGCATCGAGTGCCTCACCACCGACGACGCGGACCGCGCCGCAGAACTGGCGCAGGCGCTGGACGCCATCAACCGCGAACGCCGCACTGTTGAAGACACGATGCGGGAGCAGGCCGAAGCCGCGTTGGCGCAATGTCCCGCGCCCGATGGCCCCCTGCCCGCCCTGGCCTTGCACCATCCCTCCTTCCACGAAGGCGTGGTGGGCATCGTGGCCGGCCGGTTGAAGGAGCAGCTGCACCGCCCCGTGTTCGTGTTCGCCACTGGGCAGGACGGACTGCTGAAGGGCTCAGGCCGCTCCATCGAGGGGTTTCATCTGCGCGATGCGCTGGACCTCATCAGCAAACGCCACCCGGACGCCATGGTCCGCTTTGGCGGACACGCCATGGCGGCCGGTTGCACCTTGCGGCCCCAGCAACTGGAGGCGTTCACTCAGGCGCTGCAGGAGGTGGCTTCACAGTGGCTGGACGCGGCCACGCTGCAACGGCGCTTGCCCGTGGACGGCCCACTGCCCCCTGACTGCTTCACACCGGATCTGGTGCGCCTGATCACTTCACAGGTGTGGGGCCAGGGCTTCGAGTCCCCCGTCTTTTGCGAACGGTTGACCGTGCTCAACCAGCGCGTACTGAAGGACAAACACCTCAAGCTGATGGTGCGCCCCGCGGGCGAACCCAGCGCCCCTCCGCGCGACGCCATCTGGTTCAACCGCAGCGAGCCGCTGCCCGATGAGGCGACCTTGGCCTATCGGCTGGATCTCAACGAATGGCAGGGGCGGGTGACGGTGCAGATGCAGGTGGTGGCATCGACCTGACGCAGGACGAACTCATCAAGTTCTTGGGCGTGACCGACCTGTCTGGCCTGGTGACGGGCCCGGGTGGACTCTGGCGCCAATTCAATCAGGCCGCCCCCACGCGGTGACTCAAGGAATCGGGGGCTTCGGCCCCCGCTTCTCTTTTGCCGCGTAACATCCCCGGCGTGAACATCCTCACCAACGCCGACCTCCACTGCCACTCCGATGTATCGGATGGCACCCTCACGCCCGAGGCGCTGGCCGCACGCGCCAAGGCCAACGGCGTGGAACTGTGGGCGCTGACGGACCATGACGAAGTGGGGGGCCAGCAACGCGCCATGGCCGCAGCTGCGGCACACGGCTTGCCCTACCTCACGGGTACCGAAATATCGGTGAGCTTTGCCGATGTGACGGTCCACATCGTGGGCCTGGGCTTCGACCCCGACGACCCGCACTTGAAAGCCGGCCTGGCCGCCACACGCGGCGGGCGTGAGGCGCGCGCCCGTGAAATGGCCGAACAACTGGCTCGCGTGGGCATCAAAAACGCCTTCGAGGGGGCGCTGAAGTATGTGGGCAACCCGGACTTGATTTCACGCACCCACTTCGCGCGCTTCCTCGTGGAAACCGGCGTATGCAACAGCACGCATGAGGTGTTTCGCCGCTTCCTCACCGAAGGCAAGCCGGGCTATGTGCCTCACCGTTGGGCCCGGCTGCGCGATGCGGTCCGCTGGATCACCGAAGCGGGCGGTCAGGCCGTCATTGCCCACCCGGCCCGCTATGCGTTCTCGCCTACACAGGAGTACGCCCTCTTCTCGGAGTTCAAGCAGCACGGCGGCCGAGGCGTTGAAGTGGTAACCGGGAGCCACTCGGCAGCCGAATATGTGAAGTACACCGAAATGGCGCAGGAATTCGATCTCTACGCCTCTCGCGGGAGTGATTTCCACTCACCCGACGAAAGCCACACCGACCTGGGTACGCTGCCGCCATTGCCTGGGCAACTCAAGCCGATTTGGGAATTACTCAGCGCCAGAGTGGTGTAGGACACCCATCAACCTGTTCACACCCCCCATGGATAAGGGGGTTTTGTGTGATTACCCCTCATTCTCGGTGTGGCCTGGGAAGCCTCGTTTCCTCACAATGTGGATTCGTCACATTGAAAGGATGTCATATGTTTGCGAAGGCGTTTATCACCCTCGCGTGTGCACTGGCTGTGTCACAGGCACACGCAGGGGCGGCTGTCTACAGTGGCTCAGCGCCCGCCCTGGCCGGTAATCAGGCGTTTGGAGGCATGCTGGGCTTGAACTTCACCATCAAATCTGGGTTGTTCCAACTGACGCACCTTGGGGTGTTCGACGATGGCGCAAACGGACTGTCGCGCACAATCAAAGTGGGCTTGTTCGAGCGGGTGGGCTCCAATTGGGTGACCGTCGCGGGTTTGGCTTTGGGTGCAGGAACTGCCAACGTCAACAAAGAACAGTTCATATTCAAGTCCCTTTCGGGGCAACCCATCATCCTGGACGCTGGCACCTACTCCATACAAGCCAGCGGTTACGGATCTGGGGAACGGAACTTCAATACCAATGCCACGGGAACGAATAACCTGAATGGAGCTGACCTCACCATGCCGATCGAGTTCAATACATTTGGCGGTTTGTTGGACAACCTTGATTCCGTGTTCAGCAACTCATCGACTTTGGGAGGCACGATCAGTGAAGGAACCTTTCCGAACTGCACGGGAACCGAAACTGACTGTTTCTTCCGGCATGCCTCCGCCTTTGGGGCCGGCACCCTCATCCTCAACCAGGTGCCAGAACCCGCTTCGCTGATGCTCATGAGCCTGGGACTGTTCGGCCTGGCCGTCACAGGGCGCCGCCGGCGCACCCAGGGCTGAATTACTCTTCAACCGCTCCCCAAGGCGCCCCCACACGCGCCGTATCAAGGGCCGTGCCCGCATCCCCCGCTAGGATGCGCGCATGGCCCAGTTTTTTGAAATCCACCCCCAGAACCCCCAGCAGCGGCTGATCGACCGAGCCGCCAAGATCCTTGCTGAGGGCGGCGTGGCCGCCATCCCTACGGATTCCAGCTACGCGCTGGTATGCCACTTGGACGACAAGGCCGCCGCGCAGCACCTTCGCAGGCTGCGTGGGGTGGACGACCGCCACCACCTCACGCTGCTTTGCCGCGACCTGAGCGAACTGGCCACGTACGCGCGGGTGGACAACCAGCAGTACCGGCTGCTGAAGCTGGCCACCCCCGGCCCCTTCACGTTCATCCTGGAAGCCACCAAGGAAGTACCACGGCGCCTGAGCCACCCTTCAAGGCGCACCATTGGCCTGCGCGTGCCCGAGCACCGCGTCACCCAGGCACTGCTGCAATCTCTGGGGCAGCCTTTGTTGGGCACCACGCTGATTCCGCCCGATCAGGACGAACCACTCAACGATCCACACGAAATCCGCGAACTGTTCGAACGTGAACTTCAAGTGGTGGTGGATGCCGGCGCCTGCCCGATGGAACCCACCACCGTCATCGACCTGACTGGCGGCCAACCCGAACTGGTGCGCCTGGGGCGCGGTGACTTGCAGGCTTTGGGGCTGAAGGTTCACTGAATTCGACAACCGCGGTATCCACCTCGCCTACCCTTTGCGCCTGGTGAATGGAACACCGTAACGCCCCACGCCCATAAGTGCCAAGGCCAGGGCCAGGAGTGCCAGACCGCTTGGTTCAGGCACCTGCTGCGTTGGCTCTGAAGTCGGCAATACGGCAGAAGGTCCGGAAATGGGAGGGGGCGCCAGCGAACCTCCGTCTAGGAGCGGTGGCAGGGAGACGGGTGCTGGTGCTGGTGCCGGTGCCGGCGTTGCAACCTCAGCGGGGATCACCACTTCAGCTGGTGCCGGTGCCGGTGCCGGTGCCGGTGCCGGTGCGGGTGCCGGTGCCGGTGCCGGTGCCGGTGCCGGTGCCGGTGCGGGTGCCGGTGCCGGTGCGGGTGCCGGTGCGGGTGCCGGTGCGGGTGCCGGTGCGGGTGCCGGTGCGGGTGCCGGTGC
>JAIYCN010000327.1 GCA_027487995.1 Rubrivivax sp.
CGGACACCTATCGCTACACCTGCGCGCTCCCCCTCACCGCCAACTCAACCGGCTGGTCGGGCTTCATCAACATGGGGGGTGGTCTGTCCTTGCTGACGCTGAGCACCGTGCGGGTCTGCCGCTACCGTTACCCGGAAGCCCCCGACACCGACCCCAACCGGCGCAACGTACAGGGCTACCGCAACGTGACGGAGTCGCTGTTCAACCAGAACTACGTCATCTCAACGGGCCGCACCTGTTCGCAGATCGACAGCAGCCTGTTGGTGGAGCACCAGGTCTGTACCCCTCTGACCCTGCTGTGTTCGCGCGCACGGTCGTAGGCGCCCGGCCCCTGCCTCAATGAGTCCGCAGCAGCAGCGCTGCCTCGAGTTGGCCGAATCGGCCATGGGCCTGAGTGAGCCCAACCCTCGCGTGGGATGCGTCATCATCACGCGCGACGGACAGGTGGCCGAAGGCCATACCCAAGAAGCAGGTGGCCCGCACGCGGAGGCGCATGCCCTGAGCGTGGCACGGCAGAAGGGATTGAACCTCGCAGGCGCAACCGCATGGGTCAGCCTGGAGCCGTGCTGCCATCACGGGCGCACGCCACCGTGCAGCCAGGCGCTGATCGGCGCGGGCATTGGGCACGTGGAGGTGGCCTGCCTGGACCCCAACCCTCTGGTGGCAGGACAAGGGATCGAACAGTTGCGGCGTGCTGGGATGACGGTGAACCTGGACTCGGGTGCATGGTCAGCAAAGGCGCGGCAACTCAACATCGGTTTTTTCTCGCGCATGGTGCGGGCCAAGCCCTGGGTGCGCATGAAGATCGCCGCGTCGCTGGATGGCGCCACGGCGCTTGAGAACGGCACAAGCCAGTGGATCACGGGGCCGGCAGCCCGGGCGGACGGGCATGCGTGGCGCCGACGCGCCGGTGCGTTGCTGACCGGCATCGGCACGGTACGGGACGACGACCCGCGCTTGGATGTTCGCCTGGTTCCCATCGCGCGGCAGCCGCTGCGTGTGGTGGTCGACTCCAAGTTGAAGATTTCGCCACAGGCCCGCATCCTTCAAGCCCCAGGTTCGTGCCTCGTCTACACCACGCAGGACCAGCACCATCCCCAATGGCTGGCCCTGGAAGCATTGGATGGCGTTGAAGTCGCGCAGTTGCCGGTGACCTCCACACCGGGAACTTCAGCCGCGAAAAACGACCTGGCCGCGCTGCTGGCCGATCTGGCCCGGCGCGGTGTGAACGAACTGCACCTGGAGGCCGGCGAGAAGCTCAACGGGTCTTTCCTGCGGGAAGGCTTGGTGGATGAACTGCTGGTCTATCTGGCCCCGCGCTTGTTGGGGCGCGGCCGCGGGCTTGCGGCCATCCACGACGCGCCCCTCGTGTCCCTGGACCAGGACCTCGCGTTGAGCTTCCTGGAGGCCGCACCGGTTGGCCCTGATCTTCGGGTCCGGGCCCTGACGCGAGAGGGTCAGGCCTTCTGGCCGACGAGTGCACCCGAAGCGCCGGGCTCCTGAGCGAGGCGCGGCCTACAATTCGGCGCTTATGCCGATTTCCCCGATACCCGAGCTCGTCGCCGATCTGGCCGCGGGTCGCATGGTGATTCTGGTCGACGAAGAGGACCGGGAAAACGAAGGCGATCTCGTACTGGCCGCCGACCATGTCACGCCTCAGGCGATCAACTTCATGGCGAAGTATGGTCGTGGCCTCATCTGCCTGACCCTCACCCGCGAGCGGTGCGAACGCCTTCGCCTGCCTCCCATGGCGGCGCGCAACGGCACCAAGCACAGCACGGCCTTCACCGTGTCGATCGAAGCCGCCACTGGTGTCAGCACGGGCATCTCCGCGGCTGACCGTGCCCGAACGATTGCCGTGGCGGTGGCGCCGCAAGCGCAACCGGCTGACCTGGTGCAGCCCGGGCATGTGTTTCCGTTGCAGGCCCAGGATGGCGGCGTGCTGATGCGCGCGGGCCACACCGAAGCGGGTTGTGACCTTGCATCCATGGCTGGGTTGAGTCCGGCAGCGGTGATTTGCGAGATCATGAACGACGACGGCACGATGGCCCGTCTGCCGGATCTTGAGGTGTTCGCACGTGAACATGGGCTGAAGATCGGCACCATCGCGGATCTGATCCAGCATCGCAGCCACAACGAGTCGCTGATACAGCGGGTGGGCTCGCGGGAGTTGCACACCGCACAGGGTCGATTCGACTGCGCGGTTTTCCGTGACCGCACGGGCAATACCCATTTGGCACTGAGTTGCGGACAGTGGTCGGCACAAGACGAAGTGTGGGTGCGCGTGCACGAACCGCTTTCGGTGATGGACCTGCTGGACAGCGGCGGTACGCGCCACTCCTGGCCCTTGCCCGCCGCATTGGCGGCCTTGCAGAACCAGGGCCGCGGCGTGGCGGTCCTGCTCAATGCGGGAGAAGATGCGGCTGCCCTCCTTGGTCGCACGCTTGCAGGTGAGACCTCCGCACCTGCATCGGCAACGGGCTCGGCCATGGACCTGCGCACCTACGGCGTGGGCGCGCAAATCCTTCGCGCCATGGGTGTGCAGCGCATGCGGCTGATGTCCAATCCGCGGCGCATGCCCAGCATGACGGGTTATGGATTGGAAGTCACGGGCTTTCTGCCCTGCACCGATCGTGAACAGTCCGGCGCAGCCGGTGGGAGCGCGTGATGCAGGGTGGAAGCCAATCAGTCACAGCTGGCCTGGATGGCCGCGGCCTTCGCATCGGCATCGTTCGGGCGCGCTTCAATGAGACGGTCACACGGGCTCTGGAGAAGGCCTGTGTTTCGGCACTGCACGAGATGGGTGTGCAGGCGCAGGACATTCATTGCGCGACGGTACCGGGCGCGCTGGAGGTGCCACTGGCCCTGCAGGGCATGGCCGAATCCGGGCGGTTTGACGCCCTGGTGGCCCTGGGTTGCATTATCCGTGGCGAAACCTACCACTTTGAACTGGTGGCCAACGAAAGCGGCGCAGGCGTGACGCGGGTGGGCCTGGACCACCACATTCCGATCGCCAACGCCATCCTCACGGTCGAGGACGGTGAGCAGGCCCGCATTCGGCAGGAAGAAAAGGGCCGCGACGCCGCCGTGGTGGCCGTGGAGATGACGCGCTTGCTGGCCTCATTGGCGGCGCTGGACGATCAAGCTGAACCCGGCGCGACGGGTGCTGCGCCTGGATCTACCGGGAGCCTTCAGGCATGAGCGCCGGGACACCGTCCACCAAGCGCTCCGGGTCAGGCGCCAGCGCCCGTCGCCGTGCGCGTCAAGCGGCCCTCACCGGCCTTTACCAGTGGCTCATCTCACGCGAAGAGCCGGCGGTCATTCAGGTGAACGTGGAAGAGCAGGATGTGCACGCGGGCTGCGACAAGGCCCACTTCGAAGTGCTGCTGCACGGCTGCATTGCCCAGGCGCACGACCTGGATGCAGCCTTGGCACGGCATGTGGACCGCCCCACGGGTGAACTCTCTCCGGTGGAGCATGCCGCGCTGATGATCGGCGCCTACGAACTCCGCAACTGCGTGGAGATTCCATACCGCGTGGTGATCAACGAAGCCGTGGAACTGACCAAGGCCTTCGGTGGCACCGATGGGCACAAGTACGTCAACGGCGTGCTCGACAAGGCCGCGGCGGACCTGCGCTCGGTTGAGGTGCAGGCCGCCCGCACTGGCCGCTCCTGACACGGGACCGGCATGCGACTGGCCTCGCGCGTCGAAAGGATCGAGCCCTTCTACGTGATGGAGGTGGCCAAGCGGGCCACCGCCTTGAGCAGCACTGCGCTTTGTGATCCGGCCCAAGGCGGACGGCCGATGCTGTTCCTCAACATCGGTGAACCTGACTGCACTGCTTGTGATCGCGTGCAGGCCGCAGCCCATGCGGCCATTGAACAGGGGCGCACCGCCTACACCGCCGCCACCGGTTTGCCTGCACTGCGCCAGGCCATCTCGCGCTGGTATGCGCAACGCTTTCAGGTGGACGTGGACCCGACGCGCATCGTCATCACCGCGGGTGCATCGGCGGCCCTGCAATTGGCCATGCTGGCCTTGGTGGAGCCCGGCGACGAGGTGATCTGCCCCGACCCTAGCTACCCGTGCAACCGCCATTTCGTGACGGCGGCTGGCGGGCAGGCGCGCTTGCTGCCCACGGCTGCCGAACACCGATACGCGCCCACCGCGCAGCAATTGGAGTCCCACTGGGGCTCGGCCACGCGCGGCGTGCTGCTGGCCTCACCATCCAACCCCACGGGTACGTCGATCGACCCCCGCGAACTGCAGGCCCTGGTGGATACGGCCCGCTCTCGAGGTGGATGGACCGTGGTGGACGAGATCTATCTGGGGCTGAGCTATGACGCGCGCTACGGGCAGACCGCATTGGCCTTGGGCGAGGACGTGTGGTCGGTCAACAGCTTCTCCAAGTACTTTGGCCTGACAGGCTGGCGGCTGGGCTGGCTGGTGGCGCCCCTGGAAGCCGTACCGGCACTGGAGCGCCTGGCCCAGAACCTCTACATCTGTGCCAGCGCGGTGGCGCAGCATGCCGCATTGGCCTGCTTTGAAGCGGAGTCCCTGCGGGAATACGAACAGCGCCGTGGCGAGTTCCAGCGGCGGCGCGACTATGTGGTGCCGGCCCTGCGGGCCATGCATTGGCCGGTACCGGTGGACCCCGATGGCGCGTTCTACGCCTGGATCGACAGCAGCGACATCGCAGCCGACAGTTGGGACCTGTGCCTGCAGCTCATGCAGCACGCGCAGGTGACGTTGACCCCTGGACGTGACTTCGGCCCGGCCCTGGCCGCTCGGCACGTGCGGCTGTCCTTCGCCTCGTCCATGCAGACCCTGGAACAGGCCATGGCCCGACTGGCGGCGGTGGACCGCGCACAACTGGCCCGCCCCTGGGAGGGCGCGTGAGCCCTTTGACCATGCCCCCTGTGCATGTGCAGGGCATGCGGGTGTATTGGGAAGACACCGACGCCGGTGGCGTGGTGTTCTATGCGGACTACCTGAAGTTCTTCGAGCGCGCGCGAACCGAATGGCTGCGCCGACTCGGCTACAGCCAGGAAGCCATGCGCACGTCCGCGAACGGTCCATCGGCCGCCATGTTCGTGGTGACCGATACGCAGGTGAAGTACCTTCGCCCTGCCCGCCTGGACGACTGGATCGAAGTGGACGTTCAAGTGATGCGGCGCGGCAGCGCCAGCCTGGACATCCGACAGCAGGCCCTGCGCGGGCCGGAACTGTTGGCCGTGGGAAGCATCCGAATTGGATGCGTGGATCCCACGACGCTGCGCCCGCGGCGCATTCCCGATGACTTGCAACAGGCCCTGGACATGCCAGGCCCCGAGAACGCGACAACCTCATGAATCAAGACCTTTCGATCCTGACCCTGGTCACGCAGGCCAGCCTGGTGGTGCAACTGGTGATGGCCGGCCTGCTCATCGTGTCCCTGGTGAGCTGGACGGTGATCTTCGGCAAGGTGATCGGACTGCGCCGCATCCGCAGTCTCAACGAAGGCTTTGAGCGCGAGTTCTGGTCTGGGCGTTCACTGCAGGACTTGTATCAGGCCGCAGGCACGCAGCCCCCGGCTGCGCCCATGGGCCGCATCTTCGCCAGCGGCATGCGGGAGTTCATGAAGCTGCGTGAGCGGCGGCTGGATGTGGGGGCGCAGCTCGATGGCGCGCGTCGGGCGATGCGCGCGAGTTTCCAGCGGGAGCTCGACACGATCGAGAGTCATCTGAGCTTCCTGGGTTCGGTGGCCTCGGTGAGCCCCTATGTGGGCCTTTTCGGCACGGTGTGGGGGATCATGCACGCCTTCGTGGGCCTGTCCAATCTTCAACAGGTGACCCTGGCCACCGTGGCGCCGGGCATCGCCGAGGCGCTCGTGGCCACGGCCATCGGCCTGTTCGCCGCCATTCCGGCCGTGATCGCCTACAACCGCTTCTCGCGCGACATCGACCGCGTGGCCATTCAACTGGAGACCTTCATCGAGGAGTTCTCCAACATCCTGCAGCGCAGTGCCGCACAGCCGGTGGCCTCCAGCGGCAGCGGCAGCGGGGTGTTCTGAATGGCCGCGGTGCAAGGCCGTTCAGGCCGTGGCCGCCGGCGCGGCATGGCCGAAATCAATATGGTGCCCTTCATCGACGTGATGCTGGTGCTGCTCATCATCTTCATGGTGAGTGCGCCGCTGATCACGACCGGCGTGGTGGACCTGCCCAGCGTGGGACAGTCTCAGCAGCGGCCGCCCAAGGTGGTGGAGGTGGTGGTGGACAAGGATGGGCGATACAAGGTGCGCAGCGAAGGTGAGGAAGGCCGTGCGGCGAACTTGCCGGACCTGCAGGCCCAGGTGAAGCGCCTGCAGGCGGGCAACGCTCAAGTCCCGGTGGTCATCTCGGCCGACCGCAACGTGAAGTACGACGAAGTGGTCAAGGTCATGGACACGCTGCAGAAGGCCGGCGTGGCTCGCCTGGGCCTGTCCGTTCAGCAGGGTTCCTGATCGATGGCGGCATTGGCCCCGGCCGATCCCTTTCGCCCCCAAACGCCGCGCGGCATGGGCCGCGGGGCGCTCCTGGCCTTGCTGGTTCATGGTGGTCTGGTGGTGGCACTGGCGCTGGCCGTGAAGTGGCGGGCCAGCACGCCGGCGCCCATCGTGGCCGAGCTGTGGTCCAGTGTGGCCCAGGAGGCCGCACCGCGCGAGCAAACGCCGCCGCCCCCACCGGAGGCAGAACCCGAACCCGTGCGCAAGGCGCCGCCACCGGCACCGGCCAAGGCCGAACCGCCGGCCGACATTGCGCTGAAGAAGGCGCGCGAGGCCGAGAAGAAGGAGGCCGAGCGCAAGGCCGCCGTGGAGCGCAAGCGCGAACTCGCGGAAAAGGAAAAGCAGCGGCAACGCGAACGGGAGAAGGAACGCGAGAAGGAGCGTGAGCGCGAAAAGGAGCGGGAAAAGGAACGCGAGCGGCAGAAGGAGCGCGAACGGCTGAAGGCCGAGAAGGCTGCAGAGGAGCGCGCGGAGAAACTGCGCCAGGAGAACCTTGCGCGCATCCGCGGCATGGCGGGCGCATCAGGTGGCGCAGAGGCCACAGGTTCAGCCGCGCAAAGCAGTGGCCCTTCGGCGGGGTATGCCGGGCGCATCAAGGCGCGCATCAAGCCGCTGATCGTCTACCCCGACACCTTGCCGGGCAACCCGGTGGCCGAAGTCGAGGTGCGGCTCTCACCCACCGGCGCCATCCTGGGCCAACGCCTGCTGCGCAAGAGCGATTCGCCGGAATGGGATGCGGCCGTGATGCGGGCGGTTGAAAAGGCCGAAGTGCTGCCACGCGACGTGGACGGACGCGTACCCCCGGTCATCGTCATCCAGTTTTCCCGCCGCGAATGAGCGGAGGGGGGCGTGAATTTGCAGCCTGCCGGCAACAGATTGGGCCGTCAGCACCCCGAAATCATTAAATTCTCATCTAGACTCGGGTTTGCAGTATCGTTTGCCGGGTTTTTAGCAGATTCAAGTGCTGCATATTGAGGTGAGCCGCATGTCTTCAGATCCCATCTCCTCTGCTCCAACGGATCACTACACCACGTTGGAAGTGGCGCGCATGCTGGGCATGGCCGTTCGGTCGGTTCAGCTCATGGTGGACCGCGGTGACCTCGAGGCCTGGAAGACCCCGGGTGGGCATCGGCGCATTTCCCGGGATTCGGTGGAGCGTTGGCTGGCGTCTCGCCAAGGCGGTCGAATTGACGGCTCCGGCGCCCGCCCACGGGCCGGCGGCGCACCGCGCGTGCTGCTGATCGAAGACTCCACGCACTTCCAGAACCTGGTGTCCCTGCTGGTCAAGCAGCAGTTCCCGCATGTGGAACTCTCGATTGCCGACGACGGCATCTCGGGTCTGGCCATGGTGGGACAGTTGCAGCCGCAGGTGCTGCTGATCGACATCCTGCTGCCGGGCATCGACGGTGGCACGCTCATCACAAGCCTTCGCTCACATGAACGCTTCCGCGATTGCAAGTTGGTGGTGCTGACCTCGCTGGATGCCGTGCAGCGCGAACCCTACCGCTATGCGCTTGATGGTCTGCCGGTCATCCACAAGCCGGACCTTGTTCGGGAACTGCCGGGTCTGCTGAGCACCTGGGTGGGCATCACCAGCGCGGATGGCACTGCCACCGCCGCTGCCTGAGAGCGCCCAACCTTGGGGCCACTTCCGCGGGTCATCGTTGTAGAGGATGACGAAACCCTGGGCGAGTTCTTCGGCCTGGTGCTGGAGACCATGCCCGTGGCGCACCGCATCTGCCGCTGCGCGGAAGACGCGTTGATCGAACTTCGCACAGAGCCGGCTGATGTGCTGGTCACCGACCTGATGCTGCCGGGTTTGGATGGGCGCGGACTTCTGAAGGAGATTCGACATGAGGGCCGATTGCGCGGCCCTGCCCGGCTGGTGGTGATGAGCGGCAGCATCGATGACCACACCCGCCGTGAAATGACGCAGCTTGGTGTGTGGCGGGTGCTGAGCAAACCCGTGACCGTCAAGGCGTTCAAGGCCTGCATCGAGGAGGCATTGACGCCGTCCCCGGATGCTTCAGGCAGCGCTTCCGCCACGGGAGATCCCCAGGCCCTGAACCCCAAGGAGCGCGAGGTCGTGGCCACGCTGTTCGGTGGCAATGAATCCTTGTTCATCGCCTATCGCAACGCCAGCCTGGAGCAGTTCCCACGCGACGTGGCCCAGGGCGAGCGCGCCCTGCACAGCCATGATGTGGCGGGTCTGCGGCGAGTGGCGCACAACCTCAAGAGTGTGCTCAAGACCTTGGGGCACGATGAGCTTTCGGAGACAGCCAAGGACCTGGAGGATGCGGCCGCCCATTGGCTGGAGACGCACCAGGGCGGCCTGGCGCCGGGTCAGGCCCCCCACGCCATCGGGCCCGAGATGCTTCATCTGTGGTCGGCCCTGAGGGCCGGGCTCCCCGAGCAGGGACCGTCTGCAGC
>JAIYCN010000057.1 GCA_027487995.1 Rubrivivax sp.
CGTTGTACGCGGCCATGGCCAAGCGGCTGAACAACGCCGGCACCGAGCCAGCCCCGTACGACGAGATTGAAGGCGCCGAGGCCCTGGACAAGGTCATCAATGTGGACCAAAGCCCCATCGGCCGCACGCCCCGCAGCAACCCGGCCACCTACACCGGCCTGTTCACGCCCATCCGCGAACTGTTTGCGGACGTGCCCACCGCGCGCGAACGGGGCTATGGCCCTGGGCGCTTTTCCTTCAACGTGGCGGCGGCGCAAGGCGGTGGCCGCTGCGAAAGCTGCCAGGGCGACGGCGTCATCAAGGTGGAGATGCACTTCCTGCCCGACGTGTACGTGCCCTGCGACGTGTGCCACGGCAAGCGCTACAACCGCGAAACGCTGGAGATCCTCTACAAGGGCAAGAACATCCACGAGGTGCTGGGCATGACCGTGGAGGACGCGCACACCTTCTTCAGTGCGGTTCCCACCATTGCGCGCAAGCTGCAGACCCTGCTGGATGTGGGCCTGGGCTACATCACGCTGGGGCAGAGCGCGACCACGCTATCCGGTGGCGAGGCGCAGCGGGTGAAGCTGGCGCTCGAGCTTTCCAAGCGCGACACCGGCCGCACGCTCTACATCCTCGACGAGCCCACCACGGGCCTGCACTTCCACGACATCCAGTTGCTGCTCAAGGTGCTGGCCCAACTGCGCGATGCGGGCAACACCATCGTCGTCATCGAGCACAACCTGGACGTCATCAAGACGGCCGACTGGGTCATCGACCTGGGCCCCGAGGGTGGCAGCGGCGGCGGACAAATTCTCGTGGCCGGCACGCCCGAGACCGTGGCCGCCTGCGCCGAAAGTCACACCGGGCGTTTCCTCAAGACGCTGCTCGCCCCACTTTTGCCTGCACAGACCAAGGCCGCGTGAAGCCCGACCCTGCAGGAATCACGCGCTTGCGATAAGGTCCTCGTCGTCAAATCGGAGGATGACGATGGAGTTGGACTATTACCTGGTGCCGCAGTCGCCGTGGACCTATCTGGGCCACCGCCGCCTGCACGGCATCGCACTGCAGCATGGCGCCAAGATTCGCCTTAAGCCTTTTGACCTGGGCGGTCGGGTGTTTCCCGTCTCCGGTGGTCTGCCCCTGAGCAAGCGTGCGCCGCAGCGACAGGCCTATCGCCTCTTGGAACTGGACCGTTATGCCAAGTGGTTGGGCCTGCCCATCAATCAGCAGCCGCGCTTTTTCCCGGTGGCCGGTGACGATGCCGCGCGGCTCATCATTGCGGTGGATCAGCAGGACGGCGTGGATGCGGGCATGCGCATTGCCGACTTCATTCTGCGCGCCGTGTGGGTGAACGAGCTCAGCATCGCCGATGACAAGGTGCTGGCCGAGTTGCCCGAGTGGCGTCTGGATGACTCACGCTCCCAGGCAGTGCAGGAGGCCTATGAGCGCTACACGCAGGAGGCGATCGACGCGGGCGTATTCGGCGCGCCCAGCTACGTGATCAAGGGCGAGATTTTCTGGGGTCAGGACCGTCTGGATTTCGTGGAGCGCCGCTTGGCCGAAGGTTCCGCACGCTGAACACACGGGCCGCGCGGTGTGTGTCCGCATGGCTGCTGCATCATTTCAACTCCCTCAACCTCCACACCAGGAAAGGATGTTCACCTCATGAGTCAAACGCTTGAACTCACCGCGTCCGACGGCCACAAGCTCTCAGCCTATCTGGCCGAGCCCGCGGGCACACCGCGCGGAGCGCTGGTGATCGTGCAGGAAATCTTCGGCGTGAATTCGCATATTCGATCGGTGGCCGACCGCTGGGCCGCCGAAGGCTATCTGGCTCTGGCTCCCGCCTTGTTCGACCGCCAGGAGCGCGGCATTGAGCTGGGTTACGCCGAGGCCGACATGCAGCGCGGCTTCGGCTTCATGCAGGCCGCGGGCTTGGATGCGCCGCTGTTGGATATTGACGCCGCGCGCGCGGAGCTGCAGCGTCGCTTGGGTGCCGCCGGCAAGGTGGGCGTGCTGGGCTTCTGCTGGGGCGGTCTGCTGAGCTGGCTCTCGGCCTGCAAGGTACAGGGTTTCTCTGCAGCCGTGCCGTATTACGGTGGCGGCATTCCCAACCACGCCTCACTCAAGCCGCTGTGCCCGGTGCTCGCCCACTTCGGCGAGCGCGACCACTGGATTCCCACCGACAGCGTGCAAGCCTTTGCGGCGGCGCAGCCCGGTGTGCAGGTCCACATCTACGCGGCCGACCACGGCTTCAACTGCGACCAGCGCGGCTCCTTCGACGCTGCGGCGGCCCAACTGGCGCGTGAGCGCAGCATCGCCTTCCTGAAGCAGCAGTTGGGATGAAAAAAGCCGACCCAGGGGTCGGCTTTTTGCTCTCTGCGCGGCCTGCCTGAACTGCGGGCCGTACTCACGGTCACTTCAGGTGGCCGTTGATCAGCTTGGTCATCTCGAACATCGAAACCTGGGCCTTCTTGAAGATGGCCTTGAGCTTCTCGTCCGCGTTGATCATGCGCTTGTTGACGGCGTCCTGCAGCTTGTTCTTCTTGATGTACTCCCACACCTTCTTGGTGACTTCGGTACGGGGATAGGGGCCCTTGCCGATCACGGCCGCCAACGTGTCGCTCACCGCCATGGCCTTCATGAAGGCGGCATTGGGCGTGCGCTTCTTCGCCGGAGCGGCTGCCTTCTTGGCCGGAGCGGCCTTCTTGGCGGGC
>JAIYCN010000114.1 GCA_027487995.1 Rubrivivax sp.
CCGGGCGGACCTCGCCCGTGGGCATCACCCAGGCATCACCCCAGCGGACGAGTGGCGTGGTGACGTGTGCCTTGGGCATGCGACCGGCCTCGCTCCAGCGCCGGGTGCGGGGGTCGTAAGCGTGGATCAAGCCGGGGAATCCGGGGTGCCGGTCGAGTGGCGCGAAAGTCGCCCGGGAACCATCGTCGCCGCCCAAAGTCAGGAGCCGGCCCGCGGCATCGAGGGGGGCGGGGGTCGGCGCCGCCACCGCCGCCATCGGCAGATCGGGCAGGCGGCTCCAGCCGGTCACGGCTGACCAGCGATAGGCGTCCCGGAGGTAGGTGCGGACGGGCTTGCCTGCCGCATCGGATGCCAGCGAAGTCCCGCTGAAGAGGAAGAAATCCCGGCCGTCCGGCCCCGCGATCGCGAGCATCCGGCCCGGGCCCGGCCAGGGCTCAAGTTCCCGCCAACCGTTTCCCGGTGACGCCAAATCGAAGGCCCAGAAGGTGTGCAGCGCGGCGGTGGCAGTGGGCGTCTCGATCCCGCCGGCAACGTAGACCGTGCCCCCCACCTGGACCCCGCAGAAATTCGCCAGCGGTCGCGGCAGCGGTGGCAGGGATCGGGTCTCCAGCCTGCCCCCAGCCCAGCGCAGCAGGAAGGCGTCCGCGTAATGTCGCGCGGGGTCGCTGCCACCGAGGCACAGCACGCCCTCGGGGGTCGAAAGCGAAACCCCATAGCCGAGGGGACGGGGAAGCTTTCCCGCCACGCGCCAGGATCCGCCCGGTGACTCGAGCACAAAGACGGTGTCGTACCAGACCTTGGCCCCACCCTCCCATGGCTTCTTCCCGGGGAAGTTCGCGCCCCCCGCCACGAGCAGCGCTTCCCCGTGAACGCCGGCGTAGGGATAGGCAAAGCCCTCGGGATCCGGCAAAGGAGCCAGCGGGGACCACGTCGGCCCGGGAGTCGCGGCCCGCACCAGGGCAACGGCGGCCAGCCACCACACCAACGGGAAGATCCGGCGATTCATTGGTCGCCCTCCGTGCACTGAGGTATCCTCTCCGGTCCTGACTCCAGCCGCCACGGATCGGGGGTGGGCGTCCATTCCGCGATCCGAGCCGGCTGGAGACACGCCCAACACTCGCGGAGCGCCGCGCCGACTAGATCGAAGCGGAAGCTCCGCTGGAGGCGCATCGGCATCGGCGTCACCGCCGTTCAGGGACGCGTGAAGACGATGCAGATCGGAGCCGGGACGTTGATGACTCCCTTGGTCTGATAAGTCAGCCGGCCCGTCGCGGGATCGACGCGATGCACCGCCACCGTGTTGGAATCCGCCCCCGCGGCCAGCAACCAGCCACCGCCCGGCGCGAGGTTGATGTTGCGGGGGAACGCGCCCCGCACCGGCTGCACCTGGAGCACATCGGCCGCGCCCGTCGCGGGATCCAGCCGGTAAACCGTGACCGAGTCGTGGCCGCGGTTGGAAAAGTAGCCGAAGCGGCCCGCGAGATGCAGGACGATCTCCGCGCCCGAGTTGAAGGCCTCGCCCGCCTTCGCCGCCTCGGTGAGCGAAGGTACCGTGCCGAGCAGGCGAGCCGTGCCCGCGGCGGCGTCCCAGGCGAAGGTGCTGAGGGCCAGACTAAGCTCGTTGAGCAGATGGATGAAGCGGCCGTCCGGGGAGAACTTCAGGTGGCGCGGCCCGCCGCCGGCCGGACCCGCGGCGAGCCCGTGGCGCTCCAGGTAGGGGGCCGCCGGCAGCACCCGGTAGATCACGATCGCGTCCAACCCGAGGTCGGGCACGAGCGCGAAACGGCCGTCCGGAGACCAGCCGACATAATGCGGGTGCGGGCTGTCCTGCCGCCGGTCGACGACGCGCGAGCCGCCGGTGTGGCGGTGGAGGACGGCGGCGCCCAGACGCCCGCCCTCGCCGAGCGGGAAGACGGCGACCGAACCTGCGCCGTACTGCGCCGTGGCGGCGAAGCGGCCGGAGGGGTGCACGGCGATGTGGGCGGCGCCGCCGTCGCCCGTGGGCGCCGCGTTGATCAGCGTCAGCGCGCCCGCGGGACCGATGCGATAGGCCGCTGCGCCCGGCGCGCCTCCGAGGGTCGCGGTCGCGTAGAGCTTGTCGCCGTCCGGGTGGACCGCGAGGAACCCCGTGTTGCCGGCTTCGGCCGCGAGTTCCGCCGCGCCGAGCTTGCCGGTCGCGGTGTCGAAGCTCGCGCGGTAGATCCCCTTCGCGCCGGGGCCGCCGGTCCCGAGGAACACGTGCCAGGCTGAGCCGGAAGCGGCGGCGGGGGCCAGCACCGGAAGGGCAAAGCAGGAGGCGAGCAGGAGCAGGGTACGGGGTTTCATCGTTCCGAGCTAGCACGGCCCCGCCGGCCGCGCCAAGGCCGATCGGCGCCGGGTTCAGCCTTGCCCGCCGCGCCGGCGCGGGCTCCCCTCCCGCCGTGCACGCCGCGATTCTCGCCCCTTCCCTGCTCGCGGGCGACCACGCCCACCTCGCCGCCAGCGCCGCCGCCGCCGCCACCGC
>JAIYCN010000206.1 GCA_027487995.1 Rubrivivax sp.
ATTCAGGCGCTCAATGGGCTGGCCTGGTGGGCCGTCATGCTTTTCGTGTTCCTGGCCGGCCTGGAGCTGGACCTGCGCAAAGCCTGGGACCATCGGCGTTCCACTTCCCTGACAGCGGGTTTGGCCCTGGGCGTGCCGTTGCTGGCGGGCTGTGGCGCCGCGCTGTTGCTGCACGAGCAGGGCGGTTGGATGGGGCCGCGCGCGCAGTCCTGGCAATTCATCGTGGGCATCGGCATGGCCTGCGCCGTCACCGCCTTGCCCATTCTGGTGCTGCTAATGGAGAAGATGGGCATTCTTCGCCAACCTTTGGGGCAACGCATCCTGCGCTATGCCAGCCTGGACGACATCGCCATCTGGGGAGTGTTGGCCCTCATCCTCATGGACTGGACCCGCGTTGGTCGGCAGGTTCTGTTCCTTGTGCTGTTCGTGTCGGCTGCCGTGCTGATCCGGCGCGTGATGAAGCGGCTGGGCGAAGCCGACCGCTGGTATGCGGTTCTCATCTGGCTGGCCCTGGTGTCCTTCGGTGCCGATTGGGCCGGCCTGCATTTCATGGTTGGGGCCTTCCTCGCGGGTGCCGTGCTGGATTCGGAGTGGTTTGGCCACGCCCGTCTGGATGCCCTGCGCCACCATGTGCTGTTGGTGCTGATGCCCGTGTTCTTTCTGTCAACCGGGCTGCGCACGAATTGGGAGCTGGGCGGTCTGGCGGTGTTCGGTGCTGCGGCCTTGCTGCTGTTGGCTTCCGTCGGCGGCAAGCTGGCGGGGGTGTGGGCGGCGGGGCGCATGCTGAAGTGGGCGCCGGGTGAGGTGGGCATCGTGGGATGGCTGCTGCAGACCAAAGCCCTCATCGAGATCATCTTCGCCAACATCCTGCTGGACAAACAGATCATCACCAGCGAAACCTTCACGGCCCTGCTGTTGATGGCGGTGGCCAGCACCATGCTGACGGTGCCCATCGTCACGCCATTGCTGCGGCGTTTCCCCGGTGTGGCAGCCCGCGAGGGGTGAGCACGCGATAATGTGGGGTTTGGCGAGCCGCACCCCGCGCCCGTCCCTGAAGAAGCACTGACCATGTTTGATTTCGTTCGCGACAACACCCGCCTCATGTTGGGCTTGCTGGTGTTGCTGATCATTCCCTCCTTCATCTTCTTCGGCATCGAAGGCTATTCGGGCTTCAACCGCCCCGAGAACCAGAAGGTGGCCTCGGTGGACGGCCAGAAGATCACGCAGGCCGAGTGGGATGCGGGTCACCGGCAGCAAACCGAAAACCTGCGCCGCCAGGTGCCCAACCTGGACGCAGCCCTCCTGGAAAAGCCGGAGGCGCGCTTCGAGTCCCTGGAGCAGGTGGTTCGTCAGCGCGTGTTGCAGCTGATCGTTCAGAAACAGAACCTGACGGTCAGCGATGCGCGGCTCCAACGCGAGTTGATGTCCAACCCGCAGTTGGCCACCCTGCGCCGCCCCGACGGCTCCATCGACCTGGAGGGTTACAAGGCCTTGCTGTCGGCTCAGGGGTACACGCCCGAGTCCTTTGAGTCGGCCGTGCGCCAGGACCTCTTGTTCCGTCAGGTACTGGGGCGCGTGACCGAAACGACTCCGCTGTCCACCGCATCTTCAGATGCCGCCTTGAAGGTGATCTTCCAGGAGCGGCAGATCCGCATGCAACGCTTCCAGGCGGGTGAATACCTGTCCCAGGTTGCGCCCAGCGATGCCGACATTCAGGCCTACTACCAGAAGAACGCCGCCGAGTTCCAGACAGTGGAGCAGGCCGACATCGAATACCTGGTGCTGGATGCGGCTCGGCTGCGCGAGTCGCTGACGGTGTCAGAAGATGAGGTCCGCAAGTTCTACCAGGACAACCTGCCGCTGTACACGCAGCCGGAAGAGCGCCGCGCGAGCCACATCCTGGTGAAGGCCGACAAGGGCGCATCAGCCGATGAGAAGGCCAAGGCCCGGGCGCGTGCGCAGGCCCTGCTCGACGAAGTGCGTGCCAATCCCAAGCGATTCGCCGAAGTGGCCAAGGCCAAGTCTGAAGACCCCGGCTCGGCACCCACCGGCGGGGACCTCGACTTCTTCAGCCGTGGTGCCATGGTCAAGGGCTTTGAAGACGCCGTGTTCGGCATGAAGGTCGGTGATTTGTCTGGCTTGGTGGAGACCGACTTTGGCTTGCATATCATCCAACTCACGGCCGTGCGGGGCGGGCAGCAACGGCCGTTCGACGCCGTGCGCGCCGAGATCGAAACCAAGCTCAAGCAAGACCAGGCCCAGCGCCGCTACACCGAAGCGGCCGAGCAGTTCAGCAACCTCGTGTACGAACAGTCCGATTCCCTGAAGGCGGCGGCGGACCGGTTCAAGCTGACGGTGCAGAAGGCCACGGTCACCCGCACAGCCACGCCGGGTACGCAAGGCCCCTTGGCGTCCGGCAAGTTGCTCACTGCCGTGTTTGCTGACGATGCCCTGCGCAACAAGCGCAACACGGACGCCGTGGAAGTGGGGCCCAACCAATTGGCCTCGGCCCGTGTGGTGGACCACCGACCCTCGGTGCTCAAGCCCTTGGACGAGGTAAAGGCCTTCGCACGCGAGAAGGTGAGGCTGGCCCAGGCCTTGGACAAGGCCCGCGAGGCCGGACAAGCGCGTCTGGCAGTGGTGAAGTCCCAGCCTGCTGAACTCGACAAGCTGCCGGCTTTGACGGTTTCGCGCATGCAGCCCATGGGCATGCCGCGCGAGTTGATGGACGCCATCCTGCGCACCGACGCGCGTCAGGTGCCGGCCGTCACAGGCGTGGATCTGGGCGTCAACGGTTATGCGGTTCTCCGCATCGATGCGGTGCGCAGCCCCGAGGTTCAGGCACCCATCAAGGCCCAGTGGGGGCCTCAGCTCACGCAGGCCTACTCGGCCGCTGAAACGCAGCTCTACTACGAGTCATTGAAGAAACGCCTGGACGTCCAAGTCACGGTGCCTAAGCCCTAAGGGGCCTTTGCGCGCCTCAGGCCTCGGTGCTGCAGAAAAGCCCGGACCGTTTGATGGGGCGCAAGGTCAGCAGGCGGGCGCGAATGAGCCAGGACTCACGGGGCCCGGCATCACAGGCCACCACTTCTGCCACGGTGTGGATTTCGGGGTCCATCAACTGCAGGCGTTGCCCGACCGGCACGGCTTGGACGGACCACACGCTCAGTCCGCCGGCTGACAGGTCGCGCCACAGCACCCGGTGGCGTTGGGGTGGCATGCCCCAATACGCCACGGCCTCGGATTGACGGGGCCGGCGCACGGACTGGCGGCGGTTGTGCCCGGCCTCCCCGAAGCGCGGGAGCGGTGCATGCCGCACGGGAGTCAGGGGTGCCCCGCAACGCTGGCACAAGGCCGGGGTGACGCGGGCCACTGAGTTCGGCAGGCCACAAAACGCGCAGGCGATGGGTCTTGTGGTGCAGACGGGGCTGAGGCCACTGGAGCGGGCGTCCGCGTCCCCGCTTGCCGATGCGGCATAGGACGCCGCCCCTTTCGGTGCTGCCCTCGTGATGTGGCTCGTGTGGGATTCCTGACGCATCAATTCCGGCCTTGACCGCAGCCGAAGCTGACGGTCATATTCGGCCCTGCGCTGAGGATCCGAGAGCACCGCATAGGCCTCATTCAGCGCCGCAGCCATCTCATGGTCGCCCCCCAGGTCTGGATGCAGCTTCATGCGCATCATCAGCGTGCGGTAACTGGCCTTGATCACCTCCAGGGGTGCTTCCGGCTGCACATGCAGAAGGCGGTAGTGGTTGCGGCGGTTGGGCGTGGAGACCATGGCACCATCATCGGCTGCGATGGGCGGTGATTTGCCGCAGATGGGCTTTCGAGGGCTCCAAACCTGCGCCGTATTTCTCGGCGATCAGGCCCTTGCGCTATACTGAAAGGCTCTACGGTGGCTGTAGCTCAGTTGGTAGAGTCCCAGATTGTGATTCTGGTCGTCGTGGGTTCGAGTCCCATCAGCCACCCCACACCACAACCAACCAGGCCCCCAAGTCCTTGCCAAGTAAGGATTTCAGGGGCCTTTAGTTTTTCCACGGGTACAACCCAGGGTTACATCGCGGGTACCGCATCCATGGTCGTTGTCCTGATTCACCCAGGTCGGGGTTAAGCCCCGGGGATGGCTCCCCGGGAAAACCGCTGATAGCCGTCGGCTCGTAGAAGAGTTTCGGGCCCGTCAGGCAGCGAACGAAGTGGTGTAGCCCGTCGTGGTGGTGTAGGTCAGGCTCTTGACCGTGCTCACAAAGACCCACTCGCCCTTGGCTTCAGTCTGCGTGAACGTCATCTTCAAGTAGCCGCGCCGCGAGGCGTCGATCCACCGAAGATCATCCACCACGCCCTTGAAGATGGCCTCCACTTGAGCCGTCGGCAGCGTGAGCGCTTCCTCGAGTCCTGGCGATGAGACACCAGGCGTGGCGAATTCCTCTCCGACCTTCGTCCCTTCAGCAGGACCGCCCGGAATCAGACCCTTGAGGGTGAGATTGCTGTGCCAGGCGTTGTGCGTATCGCCCGCCAGAACCACCAAGCGCTTGCGCAGTTGCAGGGCGGCGCCCAGGACGGCTTCGCGTGCGGCCACATAGCCGTCCCACGCATCAAGGTTGTACCCGAGTTTGGGATTGAGACGCGTGTCCAGCAGAGCGGCTTCAGCGGCCGTGAGGGGCGCACCGGCTGCACGTTTGCCCTTGGCGGTCACGTAGGCCGTGATGGCGGCCTGGCCCGCTGCCAAGGCCTCCGGTGATGTGTTGCTGGGGTTCAAGGCCTGCAACACGGAAGCCGGAAACTCCATGCGGCCCATGAGCACTTGTTGACCGAGCACCTGCCAGGTGGCGGTGGACTGGGCCATGCCCGTCTGCAGCCATTGCTGTTGGGCGGACCCGAGCATCTGCCGGGTGGGAGACGCAAAGGTGGCCTGAGCCGCGGCTGCGGTGGCGGGGTTGAGCAGGGCCGTCACCGAGATCTGCTGGTCACGCCCCAGCATGCGTGTGTCCAGCATGTGCAGGGTGAGCAAGTTGCCGAAGCTGAAGCTGCGGTAGATCTGACTGCGGTCGCTGCCCGTGCGGATGGGCATCCACTCGTGATAGACCTGCTGCGCTGCCGCACGGCGGGTCGTGAAGGAACCTTCTGTGGCGGGACTGTGGTTCTCCGCGCCGTCACGCCATGCGTCGTTGGCCACCTCATGGTCATCCCAGACGGCAATCATGGGCATCCGTGCGTGCAGGTTCTTGGCGTCGGGGTCGGAACGGTACTGCGCGTAGCGGGCCCGGTAGTCTTGCACCGTCAGGATTTCATTGGCGGGCACCGATACCCGGCCGAGGCTGGCCGCTGCAGCCGAGGCATAGCCGTTGGCGGCGTATTCGTAGATGTAGTCTCCAAGGTGGATGGCGTACTGCGCGTCACTGGCTGCAGCTGCGCCGTAGACGTTGAAGTACCCCGCCGGGTAATTGGAGCAGGAGAACACTGCAAACCGCACGGCAGATGGGCTACCGCTGGGCAGGGTACGGGTGCGTCCCACCGGCGAGGATGCTTTGCCGTTGCGAAAGCGGAAGAAGTAGTCTGTACCGGGTTGCAGGCCGATGGCGTCCACCTTGGCGGTGAACCCCGTGTCTGAAGATGCTGTTACGGTTCCACGGCTGACAGCGGTGGTGAAGGTGTTGTCCGTTGCCACTTCCCAGTCAAGGGAGACCGCGTTTTCGCTGTCGCGAACCTTGGCGTGTGTCCACAGGATCACACGGTCGGCCAGTGGATCGCCACTGGCCACACCATACAGAAACTCAGGCTCTGGATCGTCACTTGAAAAGCAAGCAGACAAGCTGACGCCCGTGGCCGCCAAGGCGGAGGCCGAAAGGGTATGCGTAAGGAAGCGACGGCGATCTAGAGCGGGCATGGTGGTCCTTGTGGAATCGGCTGAACCCCAAGCCTATGAAGGTAGCAAGTCGGTCTGATGACGGCGTCGGTTTGTCGGATAAAGGAGGCTTGTCGCGGCAATTAGGGCAAGGAGCGCCAGCGGCGGTCGATCTTGCCCATTCGCTTGAGGCTGCGATGGCAGTCCGGTTCTGCCCTCGTGATCTCTGCACTCAGCCAGCCCACAGCAAACCATGCTCTCGGGTCTTGCTCGACCGCCTTGCTCCAAAGATCCCGCGCGACCAGGAAGTCGCAGAACTGTCCAAGGCTGGTCTGCGCCTGGGCCAATGCCTCGGCGAATTCCCGCCGGGGTTGCAGCAAGCCGAACGTCTCCAGCACCGCGCAGGAATCCATGGCGTAGCGCAGCCGCTTGACCCGCTTGCGCAAGTCATGTTTCTCATCCTCGGTAAGGCTCAAAAATCGACTGCCGGCCTGTTCAATTTCCGAGGCCCATCTTTGCAGCCGTTGGTTCAGCAAGGTACTGGCCTGGGCGATGGTCACCCCACCTTGTGCATCGCATTCGGTGCGCAAAAGCCATAGCCAAGCCATGTTCACTTCTCTGCTGCGCAAGGCTTGCAAGAGGGAATTCGCAGCGGGCAAGGTGGCGGGTGCAGGGAGTTCGGTCAGTGGGCAGCCTGCCTTGGCAAGCGCATCGCCAAACAAATCGTTGACCACCGTGCGATCGCGTGCCTGGCCCAGTGTGCGGAAGAGTTCCACGACGGCATTGAGAACGGGCTCGGGCCAGTGCATCCAGCGGTCTGCCAGCCTTGCGACCGATCGCAATCGACGCAATGACACCCGGAGCTGATGCACGTGTTCGTCGCTGTAGGTGTTCCCCGCAATCTCGCTGGCATTGGCCATCAAGGCAGCCAAGAGTGGCTTCACCAGAGCGGTCTCCAATTCGGGCCCCGACTCCGGTTGACTGAGCCTGAAAAGAGGGTGCTCTTGTGTGCGCAGCCCTTGCTGCGCCGGCGTTGGCCTTCCCATCATGGGTCGCCTGAGATCCACAGATTTGCCTTGGCGCGCAGACCACAGTCGATGTCCCCTGAGGGACTTGCTGCGTGTATCGATCCACAAGTCAAATTTTGAAATCCATTGCGTGGCCGCATCGATCACGAGGGCTGCGCCACCCCGCACCGCTTCGATCTCCAGCTCCTGCACGGGCCAGGTCAAGGTGCCCGACCGAATCTCCCCAACATCGAGGGCGAGTTCGACGCTGCCGCCCCTCAGGCGCTGAAGGCGATGAGTGCGCCACACATCCGTGCGAAAGACTTCCTGCAGACCGGTCTCGGGTGCGAGTGCCTGCAGAAGGTGCTCCAGTGCATCGCCCGCAGGCGTGCCCGTGTGCAACGACAGGTCCAGTGCAGGCTCGGTGTTCCCCATGCGTGGGGCGTTGTGCTCGAGCCTAGAAAGTACATTGTTGCTGTCCGACACCTTCAGGGTCTGCACCCAGTTCTTGCCTTCCAGCCGGAGCCGGATCACGGCACCTGACTGCGCAAGTTGTGCGTCGGGCGTATCAAAGTAGATGGCGCAAAGACGGACTCTTTGCGCAGAGCGGGTCGCCAGGCGTGCACGGACGGCGCTGAGTTGCGAATCCGGTATCTGCAGCATGAGTTCAAGTTCGCTGGTCATTTCCTGAGACCCTCTCCAGGCAAGCCCTCTCCAAAACGCGAGGTTCTCTGGGACCCGAATGGCCAGGACCTGGCTCTCCTCGCACCGGGACTTTCTGATCACTTCCCATTCACAAAGATGCTTTGAGTCCGTGTGCAACTTCATCCTAGGCCGGAGAGCCTACGAGCCATCGCCTCCGCCTCCGTCTCCGCCATCGCATGCGTCTGCATCCTCGGTGGAAGCCTTGGCAGTCGGGATGACCAAGGGAGTCGATCCGTCATCCTGCTTCTTCTTCGCATCAAGATCTTCACTGGGCTTCACTTCGAAAATCCGTTTGAGCCAATCGAACATACGACCCTCTTGAAGCTTGCACTCTCCCACCGACGAGGAGCAAACGGCCTGAACGGCTCGCGGCACATTCGGCCAACCACTGGCTGCGCGCGAATGTGGCCTCGTCAGGCTCGATTCTTTCATTCCGCTTGGGCATCATGCCCCATTTCGCGGCGCCATTTGCCATGCCGCTCACGCCTGCGGGAGTCCAGCCGGGCACGATCACCAGGAGTAACGCACCACCACTGAATTGAAGAAGATTCGGTTGGCGTAGTCGTCCGCCTTCTTGGGGTCGTAGCCACCGAAGAACGTGCGGACACCGATGTCGATGTTCGCGCTGGGGTCCATCTTCTTTCGTACACCGAGGAAGACATCAAACAGCCCATCAAGAAGCAGATTGCCGTCCACGCCGGGCAGGAAGTCGGATCGGGTGAACAGGCTCCAGCCGGCGCCCAGTGACTTTCTTGCCTCCAGATTGAAGACCGGAATCAAGATCAGGTTGGTGTCGGAAAACCCGGTCACGCCACTGCTGAGCTTCACCCGGGCAAACCGGAGAATGGCGCTGCCGCCGCCGCGAAGATAGTCTCCCTCATCGTTCGTCAGCAGCGGTCGGTTGGCACTGAATCGCACCGTTGGGAACTCGTACAACAAGGTGCCGGGGCTGCCTACCGAGAAGACGCGGCCTTTGGCGTCCAGTCTGTTCTTGATCACATCCGAGTAGGACAGGCTCAGGGGTTGAGCCACCACCCCGTAGTTCCAGCCGCCTGCCTTTTCGCTCCAGTACTCCAGCCTATAGGCCAGCCCGGTCTTTTGCCAGTCTGTGGTGGCGTTGCCCTGGTTGAAGCCCCTGATTTCCATGTTTTGGGTGGACACCACCCCTGCTTCGAGCTCAAACCGGTTCGTTCGCTCGTCGGCAAACGACGCCTGTGCAATGCCGATTCCCAAGACAACAGCGAGTAGATTATTCATAGTTGATATCAACGTTTAGGAGGAAAAAAATTTGCCCGTTCAGAGCAAAGCCAACTGCTTTCGAAAGTCGTTCATTTCCTGCTCGCCACCGAGTTGCCGCGCGGTTTCGGCCTGCACCTTCTTCCACAGCGGTAACGCGTTTTTCAAGATGGCTTGGCCTTGTGGCGTGAGCGTTACCGCCCGCCCGCGCAAATCCCCTGGGCTGACATCAATCTGGACCAGATCTCTGCGTTCCAAGGGTTTCAAGGCGGCCGTCACTGTGGTGCGGTCCATGCCCAACCGCCGGCCGAGCGCTTGAATCCCCGCCGGCTGCAATCCAGCAATGGCGGTCAGCATTGCAAACTGGCCGTTGTTGATGTCCAGTGGACGAAACGCCTCGTCATACCGCCGAGCAATGTCTCGCGCGGCTTTCCGGAGGGCGAGGCAGGTGCAACTTGCGCCGATGGATGCGGGGTTGAACGTGGCCATGAGCCAATTTACATTGATATCAACGTGTTTTCAATGCAACCCTTCGGCCGCGCCCTTCGCCTCGCATGCCTGATTTTTCGTTACCCGTCCCGCCTCAGCCACCCAAGGTTCCACAGTGGCGCCGCCCACATTTCTGGCTGCAAGGATTGGTGGGCACGCTGCTGGGCGGCGGGCTGATGTTCCTGGCCCTGCGCGCTGTGCAAAGCTTCAGCGCATGGGAGGCTCTTGCTCTTTGTTTTGCGTTGCCGGTCATCCTTTGGCTTCAAATCCTGATGCACGAGGCCGGCCACGCGGTTGCGGGGTACCTGTCTGGTCAACGGTTGCTGGCCTTTGGTGTGGGGCCGCTTCGTCTGGAGCGCCAAGGTGATGGATGGGTTCTGAGATGGTCACGCAGCATCAACGCGATTGCGGGCTTCGTGCTGATGTTGCCTCGCAGTGATTCCCCAGGTCGCTCGAGCTCAACCATCTACTTGCTCGGCGGGCCATTGGCCAACCTTCTGGTCGCCGCGCTTTCGATGCCATGGGCCGTTGCGGAAATGCAAGTGGGTAGCGCTCTGGAACTTGCGCTGCCAAGCATCGTGGCGGGGACGGGGCTTTTGATCGGGGTGATCAACCTGGTCCCCTTCATGGTGGGAGGCTGGTCAACCGACGGTCGCCAGGTATTGAGGTTGTGGCAAGGTTCAGATGAGGCCCGGGCCATGATGTTTCTCAGGCAGTTGGGGGCTCTTTCGGCCACGGGAACTCGTCCTAGGGACTGGCCCATGTCTTCCTTGAAGTCGCTGCGCCTAGAAGCACTTCCTCAAGCTGTCGCGGACGCGCTGGCCCAATGCTGGATCTACAAGGCCATCGACGAGCAAAGACCAGATCGGCCCGAAGTGGTCGGCGCAGCTCGCACACTGGCCAATGGCTTTTGGGGTGGTGCTGACGCGACTCGGCCCTCCAAAGCCTTGTTGCTGAGCCGATGGTTGATCGAAATGGGCGGCAATCTTGAAGAGGCGCGGGCGTGGGCGGCACTGGCTGAAGGCGGAATCGTCGATCAGTCGGCTGAATTGGCTGCCTTGCGGGCCTTGATCGCCTTCAGGCACGGCAATCTGGTGGAGGCTCAGCGGCACCTCAAGGAGGCCGCAGCCCTTCGTGATCGCGTTCAGCAGGGGGCTGCTCTCATCATGTTCGACGATGACCTGGTAACGCTTCAGGCGCAACTGAATGGCCGCCGCTAGCTCGGTCATACTCGGTCGTGTTGATGCAGATTACGGCCTGATATGAGACAAAACGCCTTGAGAGTTTCAAGATCCCGATCCAGCCAACAAACCAATTCAGCGAGGCGAACGTGGCTTTTGGTGAGTTGCAGTGCATTCGCCATGCCTTGGCTGGTTGCAGCCCCGGCCGTTGCAGAGGAGGCCAGCGGCACTTTTGGCTTCAGTGCCAAAGTTGATGTTGACGGCGTTTTTCGGCCACGCTTGAAGTCGGTGTTGATAGGAGCCGTAACGCCAGGCATGCCGGCTGCGGTAGCCGGTGTCGCTCCAGGAGACAGCGTGCTTGAGGTGGAGGGGCAGCCGATTCTTGGAAAAGCCGCTGCAGATATTGCACCGCTGATGAAGAAAGCACCCGGCGAGACGCTGCTGATGAAGCTAAAGCGCACGAGTGGTGACGTGTATACGGTACGGCTGACGGCCACGAGGCGGTGACGGCGAAGAGCTTGGCTGGTAGATCGTCTTGGGCGGGATAGAGAGCCGGTCAACATGCTTCGAATTGATAAGCGGTATTCTGGGCTGAATTAGTTTCCTGGCTTGAGGTGGCTGGCATGCGTGTGTTCAACCGTCGCGTTTCTCTGAAGTTCGGTCTTTTGGCGATGCTGGCTGCGTTGGGCGGGCTGAGCCCCTCGGCCGACAGTCATGCGCAGGCCTGGCCAAGCGCCAAGCCCATCCGGCTGGTGATTCCATTCCCTCCGGGCGGGGCCACGGACATCATCGCGCGCCAGGTGGCGCAGCGCCTGAGCACTTCACTCGGTCAGCAGGTGGTGGTGGACAACAAGCCCGGTGCGGGCGGTGCCATCGGATCGGACATTGCGGCCAAGGCGCCTGCTGATGGCTACACGCTGCTGATGGCCACCAGCTCTACCCATTCCATTGGGCCGTTGCTCAACCCCAAGACCCCCTACGACGCGGTCAAGGACTTCGCGCCCATCGTCCACGTGGCAAGCGCCCCCAGTGTGCTCGTGGTGGGGCAGAGCTTCCCGGCCAATTCAGCGCGTGAATTGGTGGACCTGCTCAAGCGCAACCCTGGCAAGTACAACTATGGCTCCAGCGGCATCGGCACCTACCCGCATCTTGCAGCCGAGATGTTCAAGTGGCGCGCCGGAAGCTTGTTTGCGGTGCACATTCCCTACCGGGGAACTGGGTTGGTCATCACCGATCTGGTCTCGGGCCAGATCAGTTTTCTGATGGACAGCATCGTGTCTGCCCAGACCCACATCCGCAGCGGCAAGGTGCGTCCCTTGGCGGTCACTGGTATGAAGCGTTCACCGACGCTGCCGAACGTGCCTACCTTTGCCGAAGTGGGTGTGCCGGGGATGGAGTTGGTGGGCAACTGGTTTGGTCTGTTCGCACCTGCTGGTGCGCCGGCTGAGGTGGTGGCGCGCTTGAACCGTGAAATCAACACCATGTTGAAGTCACCCGAGTTCGTCGAGGGCCTGGACAAGGTGGGCGCAGAACCCGTGGGCGGAACGCCTGAGGAGTTCTCCAAAACCTACCGGCAGGAAGCCGATGCCTGGCGCGGTTTGATTCAGCGGGCTGGGATCAAGGCGGAGTGAGGTACCGCTGATTCGGTGCGCAGTTCAGCGCTTGGCTGCGGGCCACGGCAGGCAGGCCCTTGCCGCAGATCCCCGAACCCTGCTGTCATGGACTCTGGTCAGGCTCAGTCCGGCGTGGCGCCCGAGTACTTCACGAGTTGCGCCCACCGGACCACGTCGGCCTTGACGAAGGCTGCGAATTCCTCCGGGCTGGAACCCACGGCCTCCCCCGCGTCGCCTTCCATGCGGCGGCGCACGTTGTCCGCCTTCACGGCCTGCCTTGCGGCGTCGCTGATGCGCTTGACCAGCTCTGGCGACATGCGTGCCGGGCCGAAGAGTCCGAACCATGCCTGCGAGCTGTAGCCCGGCAGGGCTTCTGCGATGGCCGGCAGGTCGGGAAATTGGGCCAGGCGCTTGGGACTCGTCACACCCAGGGCACGCAGCTTGCCGGCCTGAATGAGCGTGCGTGTGTTCACGAAGGGCGCAAACATCATCTCCAGGTTGCCCGCCACGATGTCGGCCACGGCCGGTGAAGTGCCGCGGTAGGGAATGTTCACGATGTAGAGCTTGGCCTGCATCTTGAATGCTTCACCAGCCAAGTGCACCGATGAGCCGATGCCGCCCAAACCCATGCTGAGCTTGCCGGGGTTGCGCCGCGCGAATTCGATGAGCTCCGCCACCGTTCGATAAGGCTGATTGGGGTTGCACACCAGCACAGACGTCGAGGTGTTGAGCATGGTCAGCGGCGTGAAGTCCGCAATGGGGTCGAAGGGCAGGTTCTTGTACAGCGACGCGTTGATGGTGTGGCCGGTGAAGCTCACCAGCAGGTTGCTGCCGTCCGGCGCAGCCTTCGCCACCACGTCAGCCGCCAGATTCCCGCCGGCACCGGACCGGTTTTCCACGATCACGTTGCGGCCCAACAAGCGCCCCAGTTCGGGTGCGATCTCGCGGGCAATGGTGTCGGTGCTGCCCCCAGGTGCGGTGCCCACCCACAGGCGAGTGGTGGGCAGGTTTTGCGCGGTGGCGCGGGGCAGCCAGGCTGGGGATGCGCCCAGGCCGGCCACGGCCATGGACGAAAGGATGGTTCTGCGCTTGATGCTCATGCGTTCTCCTGTGGTGCGCCTATCACGCCCTGCAGCAGCAGGGTCTCGATGTCATGGTCGTTGTAGCCCAAGTCCCGCAACACGGCGCGGCTGTGCTCTCCGATGGATGGTGGAGGGCTGCGCAGGGGCAGGCGGTGGCCGTCGAGGCTCAGGGGCAGCAAGGCGGTGCGCGTTTCCAGCGCTCGGCCGGCACCACTGGCATCGGCCGGTACTTGAACGGGCGCCAGGCCACCGGTGGCCAGCAAATGCGGGTCATCGAATAGGGCCTGGGGCTTGGTGATGGGGGCATAGGGCAGGCCACGGGATTCGAAGCGCTGCGCCAGCTCTTCAGCAGACAGCGCAGCGAACCGTTCCCGCAGCAAGGGCATCATCCAATCGCGCGCCCGAACGCGGTCGTTGTTGCTGCGCAGGCGCTCGTCGCCCTTCAGGTCACCAAAGCCAAACTCATCGCACATCTGTGTCCACTGGGAGTCACTCACCGCGGCCAAGAAGATCTGCTCGCCTTCCTTCACCGTGAACACGTCATAAACCGCCCATGCGCTGATGCGGCTGGGCATGGGGGAAGCGGGCTTGCCGGTGACCGCGAACTGCATCATGTGCTGCGCCATGAGCAGCACGTTGTTCTCGAACAGGGCGCTGTGCACCTTGCCTCCACGGCCCGTGGCGTCGCGCCGGCGCAGTGCGGCCAGGGCTCCGATGGCGCCGAAGAGCCCGCCCATGATGTCATTGACGCTGGCGCCTGCGCGCAAGGGGCGGCCCTCCGGGCCGGTCATGTAGGCGAGCCCGCCCATCATCTGCACCACCTCGTCCAGCGCGGTGCGGTGTTCGTAGGGGCCGGGGAGGAATCCCTTGTGGGACACATAGACCAGCCGAGGGTTCAGGCCAGAGAGCGCCGCGTACGAAAGCCCCCATTTGTCCAATGCGCCCGCCTTGAAGTTCTCGCTGAACACATCGGCCTGGGCCACCAGGCGCAGCACAATCTCGCGTCCGCGGGGGTCATCCATGTTCACCGCCAGGCTGTGCTTGTTGCGGTTGAAGGCTGCGAAGAAGCCTGAGCCTGAGCCCAACAGGCGCCGTGTGGCGTCGCCCGCGATGGGCTCCACCTTGATGACCTCGGCACCCAGGTCAGCCAGCACCAGGCCGCATGTGGGGCCCATCACCATGTGGGTGAACTCGACGACGCGGATGCCGTGCAGGGGCAGGGAGGCGTCTTTCGCGTCCGGCCATGCCCAGGGCCGCCGTGCCCGGTCCTGTTCTTCAAAAGCATCGATGGCCGCGCGGTGATCCCATGCGCGGTCGATGGCATCGCGTCCGGTGAGCAGCATGTCGCGGTCATCGGCATCGAATTCGAAGGGGATCGGGGCTGCGGTGGGGCGTCCGGGCTCACCTTCCACACGGGCGATCTGTTGGGTTTGAAGATCCACGCGCAGGTGCAGCGGCCCGGCTTCGGCCTCCCGAGCCAATTCCTGCACCCGCTCCAGCGGTAGCTCCACCGGCAGCAGGGCGTTGCGGATGCTGTTGTTGCGGAAGATGGCGCCGAAGGACGGCGCAATGATGCAGTCGATGCCGAACTGCTTGAGCGCCCACACCGCCATCTCGCGCGAGGAACCGCAACCGAAATTGCGTCCGGCGATGAGGATGCGGGCTTGCCGCCACGGTGCGCGGTTGAGGATGAAGTCCGGGTTCTCGGCACCACCGGGCTGCACATAGCGCCAGGGCGCAAACAGCTTGGGCCCGAAACCCTCGCGCGAGGGCGAGGTGATCTCGCGGGAGGGAATGATCACATCGGTGTCGATGTGGTCGCGCATCAAGGGGGCGGCCAGCCCTGTGATGGTGTCCAAGCGGGTTGGTTGGCTCATGGCGGGCGTGTGATGCGGTTCAGGCGCGGTTGTTCAGGTGCGGCCGTTCAGGAGCAAGGGCCGAGGGTCGGCAATGCAGCCGGCCACCGCAGAAGCAGCCACCGTGGCCGGACTGGCCAGATGCGTGCGCACGCCAGGGCCCTGGCGCCCCTCGAAGTTGCGGTTGGTGCTGCTGATCACGCGCCGCGCCGGCCCCAAGTCTTCAGAGCCGGAGTAGAAACACAAGGAACAACCGCTTGCGCGCCACTCGAAGCCCGCGTCCTGAAAGATGCGGTGCAGCCCTTCGGCTTCTCCCGCGGCCCGAACCGGCATCGAGCCGGGCACCACGATGCCGCGCACGCCCGGGGCGATGCGGCGACCCTTGAGCACGGCCGCGGCGGCGCGCAGATCGGGCAAACGGCTGTTGGTGCACGACCCGATGAAGGCCGCATCGATGGGCGTGCCCGCCAGCGGCTGTCCCGGTTGCAGGTCCATGTAGACCAGGGCCCGCTCCATTTGGGCGCGGCGCGGGGTTGATGCTTCCTGCGCAGGATCGGGGATGTGCTGGTTCACGCCGCCCCCCAAGTCCACGCTGTTGCCCCAAGTGACCTGGGGCTCCAGTTCCTCAGTGTTCAGGCGCAAATCCACATCCCATGAGGCCTGATCATCGCTGCTCAGCTTGCGCCAATGATCGACTGCCTGGTCCCATGCAGCCCCCACCGGGGCTCCTGGCCGACCGGCCAACCACTGGAGGGTGGTGTCGTCGGGGGCCACCACCCCAGTCCAGGCGCCGAATTCAACCGCCATGTTGCACAGGGTCATGCGGCCTTCGACGCCCATGGCGCTGGTCGGAGGGCCCATGAACTCCACCGCGCAACCGTCACCCCCGCGTGCGCCATGGCGTGCAATCAGCGCCAGGATCAGGTCCTTCGCGTAGACCCCATTGGGCAAGCGGCCCTCGAACCACACGCGCATGTGCCGGGCAGAGGGGCGAACCAGCGTGTGGGTGGCCACAGCCTGCTCGCCTTCGGTGGACCCGATGCCCCAGGCCAAAGCGCCCAGGCCACCCAGGGTGCCGGTGTGGCTGTCCGGGCACACCACCGTCATCCCCGGCAGGGCCCAACCCTGTTCGGGTGCCACCACGTGCACGATGCCCTGCCGAAGGTCGCGCAAGTCGACCAGTTCGATTTGTGCCTGGGCAGCGCGCTGACTGAATTCGCGGATGAAGCTGTCGCGTTCAGCGGAAGGTCGAGAAAGGCGATCGGGTTGGGTGCTGACCGTGTGGTCCGTGATGCCCACCACGCGACTTGGATGGCGCGGTGCACGGCCCGCATCGGCGAGCCCCGCAAGAAGCGCCGGGCCGGTGCGCTCATGCAGCAGCACGCGGTCGATGTGCAGCAGGGAACGGCCGTGCGGCAAATCCGCCACAAGGTGCTGCTGCCAGATCTTCTCGACGAGGGTTCGATGTGGCGCGGGCATGCCTGAACCTTATCAGGCCTGGGGACTGGCCTCGGACATCAAGGGTTGGGCCGTGTCCGCTACGATCCACGGCGTCCATCCCATCGTCCGCCTGAACGGTTACCCATGCCACCGCCTCCATCCCGCCGACTTGTGCCGCCGAACGCCACCCAAGCGCCCGAGTCCTGGCAGGTCACCTCCCATGACGCGCCGGTGGCCAGCCTCATCATTCCCGGACTCCTCAGCCGACGTCGCACCTTCGACATCGATGTGCAATTGCGGGTCCGTGTGCCCGCGGATGCCCGGTCTTCACAGCTGGGCCTGAGTCTGGAGATCGACGGCAGCCAGCAATGGAGCCGGCGCATTCCGGCCAGCTTGCCCGGAGAGCTGGAGACGCTGGACTACCACTGCCGGTTGGCGTTGGAGCCCGAGCAGCAGATGCGGCTGCGGGCCCGTGCGCAGATCAAGGGCGCGACGATGGACGCGCTGATTCTCTCGGCCGTGGAAGAGCGGCCTCTTTAGTTCCGGCGGGAAGATGGGCCCCTGAGAGCAACACCTTACGGCCCGTCGCACAATGTCGGCATGAACACGAATCCCTCCAACGGTTCCCTCAAAACCGATCAGACACGCCCCCTGAGGATTGCCGCCATCCCCGGTGACGGCATCGGCAAGGAAGTGATGCCCGAAGGCCTGCGGGTGTTGCACGCGGTGGAGCAGCGCTTCGGCCTGAAGCTGGAGTTCACGCCCATCGAATGGGCGAGCTGCGACTACCACCAGCAGCACGGCAGCATGATGCCGGCCGACTGGAAGCAGCAGCTTCAGGGCATGGACGCCCTGTATTTCGGTGCGGTGGGATGGCCGGCCACCGTACCCGACCACGTCTCGCTGTGGGGCTCGCTGCTGAAGTTCCGCCGGGAATTCGACCAGTACATCAATCTGCGCCCGGTGCGGCTCTTCGAAGGCCTGCGCTGCCCGCTGGCCGACCGCAAGCCCGGTGAGATCGACTACCTGATCGTGCGCGAGAACACCGAGGGTGAATACACCTCGGCCGGTGGCGTGATGTTCGAGGGCACGGACCGCGAGTTCGTGATCCAGGAGAGCGTGTTCACCCGCACTGGGTCTGACCGTCTGCTGAAGTTCGCCTTCGACCTGGCCCGCTCGCGCCCGCGCAAGCGCCTGGACCTGGCCACCAAGAGCAACGGCATTGCCATCAGCATGCCCTGGTGGGACGGGCGCTGCCGTGAAATGGCCACCCACTACCCCGAGGTGACCATGCAGGCGCACCACATCGACATCATGAGTGCGCGCCTGGTGCTGCAGCCCGACCGCTTCGATGTGATCGCGGCCACCAATCTGTTCGGCGACATCCTCTCAGACCTGGGCCCGGCCACCACCGGCACCATCGGCATTGCGCCCTCTGCCAACCTGAACCCGGAGCGCAACTTTCCGTCCTTGTTCGAGCCGGTGCACGGCTCGGCCCCGGACATCTATGGCCAGAACATCGCCAACCCCATTGGCATGATCTGGTCGGGCGCCATGATGCTCGACTTCCTGGGCCACCCCGAGGCGGCCGCTGCCATCGTGCACGCGATCGAAGATGTGATTCGCCAAGGGCCACACACACCCGACTTGGGCGGGAAGGCCAGCACAACGGATGTGGGCCGCGCGATCGCGGAGCGGGTGGCGCGGGGCTGAGCTGGTCAGCGGCTGCGCGCGCAGCGAAAGCCGATGTAGACCACGGTCATGTCGGCCGGCTTGGTGGCGCGGTGCTCGCGGTGCATGGGGCCGGCGCCGTACCACCAGGAGCCGCCCAGCGTGGGTTGCTCGTTGCCCGGCCCACCGTCGACCCATTCCCACGCGTTGGCCCCCATGTCGAAGAGACCGTTGACCCCCATGGCCGTGGTGCCCACCGGTGCATGCCCGCGCCCGCGGGTGGTGACGGCATGCGCAACAGGCCGGGCCGTGTTGCCGCAATCGCCCAGGCAGTTCGCGCCCTGAGGACTGTCCCCGGTGGGGTAGGCGTAGGTGCGGCCCGCCTCAAACGGCGGCGTGGGTTGCGCGCGGCGCTCGGTGTAGGCGGCTTCGCGCCACTCGGCCTCGGTGGGCAGGCGCTTGCCGGCCCAGCGGCAGTAGGCCTGCGCCTCGCCGTGCGTCACGTGCACTGCGGGTTCGTCGTCGGCACCCGGCTTGCCATAGGGCGAGTGCCAGGACCAGCCCGGACGTTTTTCCCAGCCGGCTTCGTAGGAGAGGCTGCTGCCTTCCCGTTCGGCCTTGGTGCGTGTGCCCGTGGCTTGGGTGAAGGCGCGGAAGGCGCCGATGGTGACCTCGGTGCGGTCGATCTCGAAGCGCCCGATGGGCTGCATGGTGCCGGAGGAGCCGGTGTTCGCCTGAACCGTCATGTGGCCCACAGCGGGGATCAGGCCCACCAGCGCAACGACTGCGCAGCGGCCCCACTTCTGCGCAACCTGAAGCCCGCTCATCACGCACATGCGCATCCCCTTCCGGTCTTCACTTGAGCACATCGCCCAGGCACAGGTACTTCATCTCCACATAGTCTTCAATGCCGTGGCGCGAACCCTCGCGGCCCAGGCCCGATTGCTTCACACCGCCGAAGGGCACCTCAGCCGCGGAGATGATGCCGGTGTTGATGCCCACCATGCCACTCTCCAGCCCCTCGGCCACGCGGAAGATGCGGCCGATGTCGCGGCTGTAGAAGTAGGCGGCCAAGCCGAACTCGGTGCTGTTGGCCAATTCGATGGCCTCGGCTTCGGTCTTGAAGCGAAACACCGGGGCCACCGGGCCGAAGGTTTCCTCGCGGGCGCACTTCATGTCGGCGGTGACGTTGGCCAGCACGGTGGGCGTGTAGAACCGATCACCGATGCGCTGCCCACCCGAGACCACCGTGGCACCCTTCGAAACCGCGTCCGCCACATGGGACTCCACCTTGGCGATGGCCTGGTCGTCGATCAGCGGACCTTGTGTGACGCCGGCTTCGAAGCCATTGCCCACCTTGATGCCCTTGGACTTCTCGGCCAGCTTGGCCACGAAGGCGTCGTACACGCCTTCCTGCACATACATCCGGTTGGCGCACACGCAAGTCTGACCCGCGTTGCGGTACTTGCTGATCATCGCGCCTTCCACCGCGCTGTCCAGGTCGGCATCGTCGAAGACGATGAAGGGCGCGTTGCCGCCCAGCTCCAGGCTCAGCTTCTTGATGGTGGGCGCAGACTGCTTCATCAGGATGCGGCCCACCTCGGTGGAACCGGTGAAGGACAGATGCCGCACCACGTCGGAGTCGCACAGCACACGGCCAATGGCGATGGACTCCTGCGCATCGGCCGGCAGGATGTTGAGCACACCCGCGGGCATGCCAGCGCGTTGGGCCAGTTCGGCCACCGCCAGGGCCGACAGCGGTGTCTGCTCGGCCGGCTTGATGACCACCGGGCAGCCGGCGGCCAGCGCGGGCGCCACCTTACGCGTGATCATGGCGATAGGAAAGTTCCAGGGCGTGATGGCCGCGCACACGCCGATGGCCTGCTTGAGCACCATGAAGCGTTTGTTGGGGTCCGTGCTGGGGATGGTTTCGCCATACACCCGCTTCGCTTCCTCGGCAAACCATTCGATGAAGCTGGCGCCGTAGGCCACCTCTCCTTTGGCTTCGGCCAGGGGCTTGCCCTGCTCGGCGGTCATGATGCGGGCCAAGTCGTCGGCATGCTGGTGGAGCAGGTGGAACCACTTCATCAGCACGGCCGCGCGGTCCTTGGCGGGCTTGGCGCGCCAGGCCGGCCACGCGGCGTTCGCGGCGTCGATGGCCTCCTGGGCCTGCTGCGGCCCGGCGTTGTCCACCTGGGCCAGTTCCAGCCCCGTGGCCGGGTCATGCACCGCAAAGCGGCGTGGCAGGGTGGTCCACTGCCCGTTGATCAGCGCGCCGGTGCGCAGCAGCGCGGCATCCTGCAGCAGTGCCAGGGGGGAGTTCTTCATGTCCATGCGGGGATCCTTTGAAGCAGCACCCTGCAGTTTGAAGCAGAAGTTTCCTTGTTGCACGGGCGGGGTCAAGCCGGGCATGGATGCGTCCCCTTCCTATAATCAAAAACTTTGCCAAACCGTTATCGGACGCGCATGAACGCCGCAGAAATTCGCAACGCCTTCCTGAAGTTCTTCGAGTCCAAGGGCCACACCATCGTGGCCTCCAGCCCCGTGGTGCCGGGCGACGACCCCACGCTGCTGTTCACCAACGCGGGCATGAACCAGTTCAAGGACGTGTTCCTGGGCTTCGACAAGCGCCCCTACACGCGCGCCACCACCGCACAGAAGTGCATCCGCGCCGGCGGCAAGCACAACGACCTGGAGAACGTGGGCTACACCGCGCGGCACCACACCTTCTTCGAGATGCTGGGCAACTTCA
>JAIYCN010000158.1 GCA_027487995.1 Rubrivivax sp.
GCCCTGCGCGGCGCCGAACAGATTGCCGCAGCGGCCACACAGCAAAGCTCGGCCTGCGAAGAGTCTGCCAAGACGGTGGACGAGCAAAGCCGCGCGCTGCAGGAGTGCGAGCAGACGGCCGGCAACCTTTCGGAGATTGCCGACGAACTCAAAAACTCCACCGACATCTCCAAGAGCGCTGAGGAAGTCGCCTCCGCTGCTGAGGAACTGTCGAGTGCGGTGCAGGAAATCAACCGCTCCGCCTCTCAGATCATGATCGCGCTGGAGCAGATCCGCAAGGGTGCTCAGACCTCAGCCGCTGCTGCGACTGAATCTTCTGCCGCAGTCACGCAAATTGAAAAAGGCGCGCAACTGGCCGAGTCCCGTGCCAGTTCTGCCAAGGAGCGCGCCGAAGCCATCAAGGCGTTGATGGGTGAAAACAAGCAGCACATCGACTCGCTCGTGCGCAGCATCTCCGAGGGTTCCGATTCAACCCGCCAGAGCATGGTGCAGATCAAGGAGCTGGAGCTCGTCAGCCGCAAGATCGACAAGATCGTGGACGCCATCACGCAGGTCTCCATCCAGACCAACATGCTCGCCGTCAATGGCAGCATCGAAGCGGCACGCGCCGGTGAATACGGCAAAGGCTTCGTGGTGGTGGCCACCGACATCCGCAACCTGGCGCACGACTCGGCCGAGAACGCCGATCGCATCAAGGATCTGGTCAAGGGCATTCAGGACCAGATCGCCATGGTGGGCCGCGACCTCGGCGAAATCATGACCTCGGCCATGACCGAAGTGGAGAAGGCCAAGTCCATCACCGCCAACCTCACCTCCATGGAGGCCGATGTAGCCGAGGTGGTCAAGGGCAACCTGGAGGCCATGCAGAGCGCCCAGGAGATCGCCAGCGCCTTGGCCCAAGTGAAGGTGGGCGTGGACCAGGTGTCCTCCTCCGCCCAACTGGCTGAAAAGTCTGCTGAAGAAGCCGCCACCGCGGCGAAACAGCAGTCGCAGGCCGCCGAGGAGTTGTCCGCCGCCATCGAGGAGATCGCTTCCCTGGCCGACGAGTTGCAAAGCAACTGATCGACTCCCTTTCCAGCCCACACAAGGAGGAAGGCCGTGAGCGATTCCGACACAGCTCTTGCTGAACCCGTGGCCGCCGAGCCCCTGATCACCCAGGACAACCAGTTCGTCACCTTCTCGGTGTCGGGCGAGATGTTCGCGGTGCCCATGGGTCCAGTGCAGGAGATCATCCGGGTGCCCGATGTGGCACGCCTGCCGCTGGCCCCACCCTCGTTGGCCGGTCTGGCCAACCTCCGGGGACGGGTCCTGCCGATCGTCAACCTGCGGGAAATCTTCAACTCCGATGCACGGGAGCACGATGACGCGACCAGAGCCTTGGTCATCGACATCGGTCAGCCCTTGGGCTTCGTGGTGGACCGGGTGTCCAGTGTGATCAGCGTTGAACCTGGCGAGATGGAGCCCGCTGCGGCGGTGCAGTCCGTGGCGAATGCCGCCTATCTCACCGGTGTCATTCGGCGCGAGCAACCCGACGGCTCCACCCAACTGCTCATGGCCTTGGACTTTCAGCACTTGGTGGAGCAGACCTTCAACCAGATGAGGTCACGGGCCAGCGGTGGGAGCGGCTCTGGCAGTGGCGCCTCGCTGAGCGACCAGAGCGCAGCCAACAGCACCGATGCAGTGGTCTCCGATGAGCTGCGACTGGTCTCCTTCACCGTGGCTGACCAAGAATACGCCATCGACATCGCCGATGTGCAGGAAATTGTGCAGGTACCCGAGCGCATCACCGGCCTGCCCAACACGCCACACCACTGCCTGGGCGTGATCTCGCTTCGGCAGCGCCTGTTGCCGCTGGTGAGCCTGCGCGCCCTCTTCAGCCTGCCCATGCATGAACTCGACGAGCACCATCGCATCGTGGTGGTGTCCCTGCCCGGCCGCGGCCAGGTGGGGCTGGTGACCGATACGGTCAAGGAAGTGCTGAGCGTGCCCCGCAGCCAGTCCGATTCGATGCCCGGCATCCTGGCGCGCGGCGAAGACATGCAGGAGTTCTCCTCCATATGCCGTCTCGAAAACGGCAAGCGCCTGGTCTCCATCATCGACAGCGAGAAGCTGCTGGGGATGTCGACCATGCAGGACGTGATGACAGCCGCCGGAACACCGGGCGGCGAGAACAACGCTTCAGGAGCCTCGATGAGCAACAGCAGCAGCACCGCGATCGCCTCGGACGACGACGCTCAGGTGGTGATCTTCCGTCTGGGCGCCGAGGAATTCGGTGTGCCCATCATGAGCGTGCAGGAGATCGTTCGCGTACCGGAATCGCTGACCCGTGTGCCCAAGACGCCCGCCTTCGTCGAAGGCGTGATCAATCTGCGCGGCACGGTGTTGCCGGTGATCGACCAGCGCGTGCGACTGGGCATGACTCCCATTGAGCGCAATGATCGTCAACGCATCATGGTCTACACCCTGGGCAACGGCATGCGCACCGGCTTCATCGTGGATTCGGTGGCCGAGGTGCTGCGCATCCCGCGCGGCAACATCGAACGCTCCCCTGAGTTGTCCGATGAGCAGGCGCGGCTGATCAGCCAAGTGGCCAAGCTCGACAAGGACAAGCGCCTGGTGATGCTGATCGACCCCAGCCAACTGCTGGGCGGTCGCGAACTCGGCGCCATGCATTCGATGATGGACAGCGACAACACCACAACGACCAGCGAACAACGCCTGGCGGCCTGAGGAAGGGAAAGGAACTCAAGGACAGCACGCAAGATGACGAAGGTACTGATCGTGGACGACTCAGCCCTCATGCGACGTCTCATTGGTGGTGTGCTCGGCGATGCCGGCTTCACCATTGAGACGGCGCGCAATGGCCGCGAGGGCGTGGAACGGTTGACCGAGTGGCAACCCGACGTGGTCACGCTGGACATCAACATGCCCGAAATGGACGGCCTAACCGCCCTGTCACTGATGATGCAGGCCCGCCCCACCCCGGTGATCATGGTGTCCTCGCTCACGGCCAAGGGCGCCCAAGCCACCTTCGAGGCACTGGCCCTGGGTGCGGTGGACTTCATCGCGAAACCCGGCGGCACGATCTCCCTGTCGGTGGAGGACATCGCCAAGGACCTGATCGACAAGGTGCGCTCGGCCTCGAAGGCCCGGATGCGCGGCCCTGGGGCGCCTGCCCGCCGCAACATCGTGGAGACACCGGCGCGCTCTGCACCGGCAGCACCCGCGCTGGGGCGCCCGAGCACAGGGCTGCGCTCGACCACCCGAACCCAGGACGCCAACCTAAAGGCAACCGGCCCGACCAAGGCCTGCAGTGTGCCGGGCCTGGTGCTGATTGGTGTGTCCACTGGCGGCCCACGCACGCTGGAGGAAGTGTTGCCGCAGTTGCCGGCGGACTATCCCTGGCCCATCATCATCGCGCAGCACATGCCGGCCAACTTCACCGACGCCTTTGCTCAACGCATGGCCGGCCTCTGTGCGCTTCAAGTGCGTGAGGCCAATACGACTTACCCGCTGGAGCCGGGCAATGTCTACATCGGCAAGGGTGGTCATGACGTCGTGGTCGCCGAGCGTCTAGGCCGCTTGGTGGTCATGCCCAAGTCCGAGACGCCGGGCCACCCCTGGCACCCCTCGGTGGATGTACTCGTGGACAGCGCCCTTCGCCTGGTTGACCCTCGCCAGCTCATTGGCGTGCAACTCACGGGCATGGGCAACGACGGCGCCAAGACGATGGCGCAAATCAAGGCCCGTGGTGGCCGCACCATCGCCGAATCTGAAGAAACCGCCGTTGTCTTTGGCATGCCGGCCGAGCTGATCAAGCACGGCGGCGCCACGACGGTATTGCCCTGTCATCAGGTGGCCCGCCACCTGTGCGGCTGGGTTCGCTGAACGGACCGAAGGAAACACTCATGGGATTGCGTAAACCAGCAGCACAAGACGGCCTGCGCGAGGTCGTCGTGCGCGACCCGAACCGAGACCTTCCCGGTCTGTTGCGCCAACTGCGCACCGGCAACCCGCAGGAGCGGCGCTGGGCGGCGCGAGACTTGGTGGAGTACCCGGAGGCCGCGTCGGCCCTGGGCGACCACTTGGCCCGCGAGACCGAGACCCAGGTTCGTGAGGCCATCTTCACCACCCTGGGTGCTCTGTCGAGCAACCAGGCCGTGCAGGCCTTGTTGCCCATGCTGCGCTCGGAAGACCCGCAGTTGCGTAACGGCGCCATCGAAGCCCTGACAGCAATGCCTCAGGCCGTCGGTCCCTGCGTGCTGACCCTTTTGGACGATCCCGACCCTGATGTGCGCATCTTCACCGTGAACCTCCTTGGTGACCTCAAGCACCCAGACCTCAACGCCTGGCTGATCAAGGTGCTCACCCGCGACGAACACATCAATGTGGTGGCGGCCGCGGTTGAGGTGGTCGCCGAGGTCGGAACGCCAGAGGCGGTCCCGGCTTTGCAAGCGGCGGTTCAGCGTTTCTCGCAGGATCCTTTCCTCGGTTTCGCAGCCGATGTGGCCATCGAAAGGATCGAATCCGTATGAAAACCGCCACCGCCACGTTGGCGCCGGGCATCACGGACGGGGATTTCGCGAAATTCCGCGACTTCTTCTATCGCAAGACCGGCATCCACTTCGACGAGAGCAAACGCTACTTCGTGGACAAGCGCCTGATCGAGCGCATCGAGGCCACGGGTTGCCGAGACTTTCGCCAGTACTTCGTGAATCTGCGCTTCGAAGCTGCCGGCGGCGAGCTGCAGGAACTCGTGAACTCGATGACGGTCAACGAGACCTACTTCTTCCGCGAGGCCTACCAGTTCGACTGCATGGTCAAGGACATGCTGGAGGAGATCGTCAAGACGCGCAGGCCCGGCAGTCGGATCAAGATCTGGTCGATTCCCTCGTCCACCGGCGAGGAGCCCTACACCATCGCCATCTATCTGCTGGAACGGTGGAAACGCATCAACGAGTACGACGTCGAGATCATGTCCTCGGACATCGACACCGGCGTGTTGGCAGCTGCACAGCGCGGCATCTACTCGCCGCGCTCCGTAGGTCAACTTCCCAAGCCCTACCTGGAGAAGTACTTCACCAAGAATCGCGACGGCGACTACGCCATCTCGCGCGACCTGGTGTCGGCCGTCGAATTCTCACGCGTGAACCTCTCGGAACCCGCGGAGACGCGCCGCTTCCGTGAGGTGGACATCATCTTCTGCCGCAACCTGCTCATCTATTTCGACGACCACTCGCGCCGCGTGGCCGCTGACGCGTTCTATGACGCACTCAACCCCGGGGGCTTCGTGTGCCTGGGTCATTCGGAATCCATGAGCCGCATTTCCTCACTCTTCACCGTTCGCCGTTTCCCTGACGCGATGGTGTATCAACGCCCGATTGGAGGCCGGTCATGACCACCCATGTGCTTGTCATCGATGATGCTGCCACCGTGCGCATGTACCACCGCAAGATGCTCAGCGACGCAGGCTGGAAGGTGGAGGAGGCGGTCAATGGCGTGGAAGCCCTGGAGAAGGTGATGAACCAGCCCAAGGATCAGGCCTTCGACCTCTTCGTGGTGGACGTCAACATGCCCAAGATGGACGGCTACACCTTCGTACGCGAGTTGCGTCGAATGGCGCAGGTGCGGCAGTCGCCGGTGATGATGGTGTCCACCGAGGCGCAGGCGCACGACGCCAGCGCCGCGCAAGACGCTGGCGCCAACACCTACTTGATCAAGCCCGCCAAACCGCAGGAACTGGTGCTCACCGCCGCCCTGCTGATAGGCGACGCCGGCAACGCCCTGCGCGTGGCCGCCA
>JAIYCN010000234.1 GCA_027487995.1 Rubrivivax sp.
AGCGCGTGCGTCTGGCCGCCGAGGGTCACCTGCCGCTCCTGCATCCCCTCGAGCAGGGCGCTCTGCACCTTGGCCGGCGCCCGGTTGATCTCATCCGCCAACACCAGGTTGGCGAAGATCGGACCGCGGTGGGCGGTGAACTCCCCCGTCTTTGGCTGGAAGATCATCGTGCCCACGACGTCGCTCGGCAGCAGGTCCGGCGTGAACTGGATCCGTTCGAACTGCACCCCGAGGGCCGTACCCAGCGACTTGACCAGCAGGGTCTTCGCGAGCCCGGGCATCCCCTCGAGCAGCACGTGGCCGTTGGCCAGCAGGGCCACCAGCAGGCGTTCGACGACGGCGTCCTGGCCGACGACGGCCTTGCCGATTTCAGCGCGGAGTTTCTGGGACCAGGCGGGACCGGTGGGCGACATGCGTTAAGGGCGGGAAGGTGAGCGGGATCGCGCGCCTTTGGCAACCCGCACGTCGCCCCTTCGCTCCCCCCGGCCGGGCCCGGCTCAGGCCGCCACCGGCTCGTCCTTCCCCCGCCGCGGCTGTCGCGGCCGGTAGGCGGCCGCGAACAGCGCGAAGCCCGGCCGCTCCACCCCATCCGGCGTGAACCGCACGTATCCCTTCTGCGCCGCCATCCGGATCAGCGCGCCGCGGTGCTGCACCCCGAGCTTCCGGTGCAGGTCCCGCCGCACCGAGGAAATGGTCGCCGGGCTCAGCCGCAGCAGTTCCCCCGCCTCGTCGTCGTCGCAGCCCGCCCCGATCACGCTCAGGACCAGCTGCTCGAAGTCCGTCAGCAGCCGGAACAGCGCCGTCGGCGCCGCGGAGATCTGCCGCAGCTCCCCCTGCACCGAAGCGCTCCACGAACGCTGCCCCGCGAGCACCCGCTCCAGCGCCGGCCGGAACGCTTCCGATTCCTCCGTGACGGCATCGAAAACCCCCTCGACCGCCAGGGTCCGCAGGGCCGAGAGGGTCCGGTAGGTGCAGCGCAGCGCCACCACCATCACCCGCCGGGCGCGCCGCGGCGCCCGGGTGGACTGGGCCAGCAGGTCGAGCGCGTCCCCCTCGGGGCCCTCCCCCAGGCTGCCCAGCAGCAGGTCCACCGGCGACCGCTCCAGCAGGGTCCGGGCCGCCGCGACGGTCGGCGCCACCGTGATCCGCGCCCCCGGCAGCACGGCGTCCACGTGCGCGCGCAGGGTGGCGGCGTAGAGCTGGTCGGCCTTGAGGATCACGACGGTGGGGTGCGTTTCCATGGCCGCACCGTGTCCGGCCCCGGCCCGCTCCGGAACGGGTCCGCCGTAACTTTTCCGTTACCGCCCGGCGGCCCGCCGCAACCGGTAGCCGGATTTCGGGATCACCTCGATCCAGGCGCGCGCGTCGACGCCGGCACGGGCCGCCGCGGCGCAGAGCTTGCCGAGCAGGACCCGCAGGTTGCCGGTGTCCCCGCGGAAGGGCCGGCCCAGGATCTCGGCGTAGAGGGCCTCGTAGGCGACCACCTCCCCGGGGGACCGCGCCAGCAGCTCCGCCAACTGCACCTGCCGCGGCGCGAGGGTGGTCGCCCGGGCACCGCGGCGCAGGGTTCGGTCCGCGGGATCGAGCTGCCCGCCCGCGAACGCCAGCCGGGCCGGGCGGGGCGGCGGCGCCGTTCCCGGCTCGCGCCGGAAACGCTCCAGGTACGCCAGCAGCACCTCGATGCGCACGGGCTCCCGCAGGACGCAGTCCGCGCCCAGCGCCACCAGCCGGGCTTCCACCGCCCCGCTGGTCCCCGCCGGCACCAGCACCAGCCGCCGGCAGCGCGCGTCCGCCAGCGCCCCGAGCACCTCCTCGGCGAGGCCGTCCCGCAGGGTGCGTCGGATGACGGCCACGCGCGGCCGCAGCCGTGGGATCCGCCGCCGGGCCTCGGCGACCGTCGCGCAGGTCCCGGTCACCCAGCCCCGCCCGGCGCAGAGCTCCGCCAGGACGGACCCCTCGCGCTCCGCGCTGTCGACGAGCAGGATCATTGCCGGGTCACACGGGCAGCGCCAGCGCGAGGCTGAAGCGGCCGGATTGCGGGGACACCGCCGCGCCGATGACGCCGTGGCAGCGCCGCACGCCGGCGACGAGGCCGCGGGCCGTGATGGTCGCCAGCGGATCGTACCGGTCCTGCAGCCACGCCTCCAGCGCCGCCGGGGTCAGGGCCGGGCCCGCGCCGGTCACGGTGATCAGCACCGCCGCTTGGCCGGTCGGGGCGTTGCGGCGGTTGTACCATACGAAGTTGCGGAGCGCCGGGTCGCGGTAGGCCTCCTCGAGCCGGCCCAGCGGCTCCGCTCGCACCCCCACCGTTGTCCGGCGCGGCGCGCCCGTGAGGGCCGCGCCCAGCGCCGGGGTCATCAAAAGCAGGAAGTCGATGCCCGATAACCCCCGCACCGGCAGGCCCGCGGCCCCGGGGGTGAACTCCACCGCCTTGCCCTCCTCCTCCCCCCGGCACATCCGCAGGGCGATCCCGCCCGCGTGCCGGATGCCCTCGTCCACCACGGCCGGCGACGTGTCGCGGCTGCCGTAGCCGGTGTCGAAGAATGCCTCCGTGACCGCCATCGCGGCCTCCGCCGTGCGCCGGGCCTCCTCCAGCCGCCGGGTGAACTGCGCCGCCCGCGGATCCGTCCGCCCCGGCATCCCCAGCAGCGCCTGCGAGGCGAGCAGCTGCGCGTGCACCGTGGTGAGCAGCCCGGCCGTCTGCCGCAGGGCGTCACGCG
>JAIYCN010000127.1 GCA_027487995.1 Rubrivivax sp.
CTCAACAACGGCGCACGCGTGCTGATGAGCGGCCTGGACTATGAACGCGCGGTGCTGGCTGCCGGCCCCATCGGCATCATGCAAAGCGTCATGGACAACGTGGTCCCCTACATCCACGACCGCAAGCAGTTTGGCCAGAGCATCGGCGAGTTCCAGCTCATCCAGGGCAAGGTGGCCGACATGTACACCGTGCTGCAGGCCGCGCGCAGCTTCTGCTACACGGTGGGCAAGAACCTGGACCTGTTGGGTGCCCAGCACGTGCGCCAGGTGCGCAAGGACTGCGCCAGCGTCATCCTGTGGTGCGCGGAGAAGGCCACCTGGATGGCCGGCGAGGGCATCCAGATCTTCGGTGGCAACGGCTACATCAACGAATACCCGCTGGGCCGCCTGTGGCGCGACGCCAAGCTCTATGAGATTGGCGCGGGCACCAGTGAAATCCGGCGCATGTTGATCGGGCGGGAGCTGTTCGCCGAAACCATGTAAACCGCACGAGAGACCAGAATCAAGCCGTCACCAAGACACGGCATCAACTTAGGGAATTGAGGGAGCGCACGCCAACATGAGCCTGCATCTGGAGGAACTGTTCGACAACAACCGCGGCTGGGCTGCGGCCACCGAGGCCCGCGACCCGGGCTTCTTTGCCCGCCTCGCCAAACAGCAGAACCCGAAGTACATGTGGATCGGCTGTGCCGACAGCCGTGTGCCGGCCAACGAGATCACCGGGCTGGACCCGGGTGAGATCTTCGTGCATCGCAACGTGGCCAACGTGGTGGTGCACTCGGACCTGAACGCGCTGTCCACCATCCAGTTCGCGGTGGAACACCTGAAGGTGGAGCACATCATGGTGGTGGGGCATTACGGCTGTGCCGGCGTGCGTGCGGCCATGCGCGGCATCCGGGTGGGCCTGGCCGACAACTGGCTGCGCCACGTGCATGACGTGCGCCTGCGCCACCGCAAGCGGCTGGACCACCTGGAATTCGGTGAACAGGAAAACATTCTTTGCGAGATGAACGTGATCGAACAGGTGGGCAACATTGCGCTGACCACGACCATCCAGGACGCCTGGGCGCGCGGACAGAACGTGGCCATCCACGGTTGGGTCTATGGCCTGCACAACGGCCTGTTGAAGGACCTGCACGTGACCATGCACGAGCCTGACAGCGTGGTGGATGTGTTCGCGGCGGCCATCAAGCGTTATCCCCTGGTGATGCCCTAAGCGAACCAGCCGCCGCCGAATCCACACGTCAATCCAACACGAAACCTCCTGCTGCCATGCCCGACAACGCTGCCCGTGCCATGTTTCCGGATGCGCTCACCGACACGCGGGCGCCGGCCATTGCGCGCGCGCTGATTGAGGGCTTCAACCGGCACTACACGCTGTTCCGTCAGGCCAGTCGCGAGGCGCAACGCCGCTTCGAGGAGTCCGATTGGCACGGCCAACAGGCCGCGCAGCGCGAACGTATCGAGTTCTATGACCTTCGCGTGCGCGAGGCCTGCGACCGACTGGAGTCGGAGTTCCAGGCCAGCCGGTTGCCGATGGACACCTGGCAGCAGGTGAAGCTGCATGTGATCGGCCTCTTGGTCAACCACCACCAGCCTGAACTGGCCGAAACCTTCTTCAACTCGGTGACTACCAAGATCCTGGACCGCAGCTACTTCCACAACGACTTCATCTTCGTGCGTCCGGCGGTCTCCACGGAATACATTGAGAACAGCGAGCCCGAGGCCCAACCCACCTTCCGTGCCTACTACCCCCAAAAGCGCGGCGAGATGTTGGCCACCTGGCGCGAGGTCATCACCGGCTTCGGACTGAAGCGACCCTTTGCGGACCTCGACCGTGACCTGGACCTGGTCAACCGAGCGGCCCTGGCGGAGATGGGTGAGTTCCGCGAGCGTGCGAACTTCCAGGTCCAGGTGCTCTCGAGCCTCTTTTTCCGCAACAAGGGCGCCTACGTGGTGGGCAAGGTGGTCAATGGCTACCGTGAGTTGCCCTTTGCGCTGCCCATCCTGCACGACGAGAACGGGGCGCTGTTCATCGATGCCGCGTTGTTCGGATCTGACGACTTGGCTGCGCTGTTCAGTTTTGCACGCGCCTACTTCCTGGTGGACATGGAGATCCCCTCGGCCTTCGTGCAGTTCCTGCGCAGCCTCATGCCCAACAAGCCGCGCTCGGAAATCTATTCGGCGCTCGGCCTGCACAAGCAGGGCAAGACGCTGTTCTACCGGGACTTCTTGCAGCACCTGCGCCACAGCACCGACAAGTTCCGCATTGCCCCGGGCATCAAGGGCATGGTGATGCTGGTGTTCGACCTGCCGTCCTTCCCCTATGTGTTCAAGGTGATCAAGGACTACTACCCGCCGCAGAAGGACACCACGCGCGAGCAGATCAAGGGCAAGTACCTGTTGGTGAAACAGCACGACCGCGTGGGCCGCATGGCCGACACGGCCGAATACTCCGAGGTGGCCTTTCCGCGCGAGCGCTTCGAGGACGAGCTCATCGAGGAGATCCGGAAGTTTGCGCCGTCTCAACTGGAGATCTCGGACCGCGACGGCGATGGCACCGAGGAGGTGATCCTCAAGCATGTGTACATCGAGCGGCGCATGATCCCGCTGAACATTTACCTGCAGGAGTGCTTCGACGCCGGGCCTGAGGACCGCAAGGCGCGGCGCCAACTGGAGCATGCGGTGGTGGAGTACGGCAATGCGATCAAGGACCTGGTGGCGGCCAACATCTTCCCCGGCGACATGCTGTGGAAGAACTTCGGCGTCACGCGCAACGGCAAGGTGGTGTTCTATGACTACGACGAGATCGAGTACATCACCGACTGCAACTTCCGCCGTGTGCCCGCGCCGCGGAACGAGGAAGACGAGATGAGTGGCGAGATCTGGTACGCCGTGGGGCCCAAGGACGTAGTCCCGGAAACCTTCGGGCCTTTCCTATTGGGCAACAACGAGGTGCGCGAGGTGTTCATGAAGCACCACGGTGACCTGCTGGATGTGACGTTCTGGCAGTCTCACCAGTCGCGCATCCAGGCGCGCCAGGTGATCGACGTGTTTCCCTATGACCCCGAGCGGCGCTTCCAGGCGCAGGCCGCGGCGGAGAGCCGCACGGCGGCTGCGCGCACGGGTGGCATGCCCTTTACTTCTTGAAATCAGGAGCCTTCCATGAGTGATCCCATCGTCATCGTCTCTGCTGCCCGCACGCCCATTGGGGGCCTGTTGGGCGACTTCGCCAACCTCAGCGCGGCGGAACTGGGTGCCGTGGCCATCAAGGCGGCGGTGCAGCGGGCCGGTGTGCCCGGAGATGCTGTCAATGAAGTGCTGATGGGCAACTGTCTGATGGCCGGCCAGGGTCAGGCACCGGCGCGCCAGGCCCTGCGCAAGGCGGGCCTGCCCGACAGCGCGGGTGCGGTGACCCTGTCCAAGATGTGCGGCAGCGGCATGCGAGCGATGATGTTCGCGCATGACATGCTGGCCGCGGGCACGGCCGATGTGATGGTGGCCGGTGGCATGGAGAGCATGACCAATGCGCCGCACCTGATGTTCGCGCGCAAGGGCGTGAAGTACGGCGCCACGCAGATGTTCGACCACATGGCCATGGACGGACTTGAGGATGCCTATGAGCGCGGCAAGGCCATGGGCGTCTTTGCCGAGGCCTGCGTGGCCAAGTACAACTTCAGCCGCGAGCAACAGGACCAGTACGCCATCACCTCCACCACGCGGGCGCTGGAAGCCAACAAGAGCGGCGCCTTCGACTGGGAAATGGCCCCGGTGACCTTGCCCGGCAAGGCCGGCGACACCCTCATCAAGCACGACGAGCAGCCCTTCAAGGCCAAGCTCGACAAGATCCCGGGCCTCAAGCCCGCCTTCAAGAAGGACGGCACCATCACCGCGGCCAATGCGTCGAGCATCTCGGACGGGGCGGCTGCCCTGGTGATGATGCGCGAGTCCACCGCGCGCGCCATGGGCGTGACGCCGTTGGCACGCGTGGTGGCGCATGCCGTGCACGCGCAGGCGCCCGAGTGGTTCAGCACCGCGCCGGCGGGTTCCATTGAGAAGGCGCTGAAGAAGGCCGGTTGGGGCGTGAAGGACGTGGACCTGTGGGAGGTGAACGAGGCCTTCGCCGCGGTGACCATGGCCGCCATGACGGAATTCAAGCTGCCGCACGACATCGTGAATGTGCACGGCGGTGCCTGCGCGCTGGGTCATCCCATCGGCGCCTCGGGCGCGCGCATCGTGGTGACGCTGCTGGGCGCCCTGCGCCAGCGCGGTCTCAAGCGCGGCATGGCCTCCCTGTGCATCGGCGGTGGCGAGGCCACGGCCTTGGCCCTTGAGATGATCTGAGCCCAAGGAAACACACAGCATGAACATCCTCATCATCGGCGCCTCACGCGGCATCGGTTACGAATTTGCGCGCCAGCACCATGAGGCTGGTGACACGGTGTATGCCTCGGCACGCGGTCAGACGGGCATTGCGCGCCTGAAGGAACTGGGCGTGAACACGTTGGTGGTCAACACCGCCGATGCGCTGGGGTGTTCAGGCCTGTCCTGGGGCATCGACGGCACGCGCTTTGACCGCATCTGGCACGTGGCCGGCGTATTCGGCCCGCGCACGGCCGGGGTCGACACCCCGGTGCAGCAGGACTTCGACTTGGTCATGCACACGAATGTGTTGGGCTTCATGCGCCTGGCGCCGCAGTACTTCGATGCGCTGGCACCTGGTGGACGCATCGGCGTGCTGTCTTCGAAGATGGGGTCGATGGGCCTGC
>JAIYCN010000364.1 GCA_027487995.1 Rubrivivax sp.
GAAGAAGTGCTTCGCGCTGCGCATCGCGTCCAACATGGCCCGCGACGAGGGCTGGATGGCGGAGCATATGCTGATCCTGGGCGTGGAGGATCCGCGCGGGGAAAAGACCTACGTCGCGGCGGCGTTCCCGAGCGCGTGCGGGAAGACCAACTTCGCGATGCTGATCCCACCCCAGCCCTTCCAGGAGAAGGGCTGGAAGGTGTGGACCGTGGGCGATGACATCGCCTGGATCCGCCCGGATGCGCAGGGGCGCTTGCGGGCGATCAACCCCGAGGCCGGCTTCTTCGGGGTGGCTCCGGGCACCTCGGTCCGGACCAATCCCAATGCAATGGCCGCCTTGGCGCGGAACACCATCTTCACCAACGTCGCCCTGACGCCGGAAGGCGGCGTGTGGTGGGAGGAGATGACGCCCGAGCTGCCGGCGCGGTTGACGGACTGGCAGGGGAAGGAATGGACCCCGGAGATCGCCCGGGCGACCGGGGCGAAGGCGGCGCACCCGAACGCGCGGTTCACCGCCCCGGCGTCCCAGTGCCCGACCATCGATCCGGCGTGGGAGGACCCGGAGGGCGTGCCGTTGAGCGCGATCGTCTTCGGGGGCCGGCGGGCGACCACCATGCCGCTGGTGTACCAGGCGTTCAACTGGAGCTCGGGCGTCTACATGGGTGCGACCATGGGTTCCGAGATGACGGCGGCGGCGGCGGGCACGGTGGGCAAGGTACGCCGGGACCCGATGGCGATGCTGCCGTTCTGCGGCTACCACATGGGCGACTATTTCCGGCACTGGATCGGGATGCAGAAGCGCCTGACCGAGACCCCGCGGATCTTCCATGTGAATTGGTTCCGCAAGGGGCCGGACGGGAAGTTCCTGTGGCCGGGGTTTGGCGACAACATGCGGGTGCTGAAGTGGATCGTAGACCGGGCGCGGGGGCGCGCCTTGGCCCGGGAGACCCCGATCGGCTGGATGCCGCATTACGAGGACCTCGACTGGACCGGGATGGATTTCCCGCGCGAACAGTTCGAGGCGCTACAGCACTTCGACCGCGCCCTCTGGCGCCAGGAGGTGATCGGCCACGAGGAGCTGTTCCTCGACCTGCACTCCCACCTGCCGAAGGAAATGATCTACGAGCGGGAGCTCCTGATCTGCCGAATGTAGGCGCAGGGGCGGGCGGCGGGCAGCGGCGGCTTGCGTCCGGACCACCGCCCGCAAGCCTCCGAGCGATGCCCAGTCCCGCGTCCCCGCCCTTGCCGGTGACCGTCGCGATTCCCACCTACAATCGCGCCGGATGGCTGCGCCAGACCCTGGCGGGCCTGGTGGCGCAGGATTTTCCGGCGGCGGATTACGAGATTCTGGTGATCGATAACAATTCGCGGGATGAGACCGCGGCGGTCGTGGCGGAGTTCGCCGGGGCGAACCCCGCCCCCCGGCATCTTCGCGAACCGCGCCAAGGGCTGGATCACGCCCGCAACCGCGCCGTCGTCGAGGCGCGCGGGCGGGTGCTCCTGTTTGGGGACGACGACATTCTGGTCGGGCCGGACTGGATCCGGCAGTTGGCGGGGCCGCTGCTCGGGGATGCGGCGGGGCGGATCGGGGCGGTGGGGGGCGAGGTGATCCCGGTGTTTCCGGAGGGCCAGCCGGCGTGGATCCGCGACTGGCATGCGCCGCTGGCCTTTAGGGTGGACGCGGGGCCGTTGCCGCCGGAGCAGTGCCCGATGGGGGCGAATCTGGCGTTTCCGCGGTGGGTGTTCGAGCGGCTGGGGCTGTTCCACACCGGGCTGGACCGGGCGGCGGGCAACTATTTCTCGGGCGGCGACAGCGAGATGATCCGGCGGGTACGCCGGGCGGGGCTGGAGGTGTGGTTCAGTCCGGCGGCGGCGGTGCGGCACCAGATGCCGGCCAGCCGGACCACCTTCCGCTATGCGGCGCGGCACGCCTTCGATTCGGCGCGTTCGCGCGTCATTGACCGGGCGGGGCAGCCGGGCGGGGCGGCGTACCTCGTGGGGCGGCTGCCGGCGAACGGCCTGAAGCTGGCCGGCTTTGTGGTGCTGGCCCTCCTGCAGGGCCTGTGCCTGCGGCCGGGGGCGGCCAAGCAGGCGCTGGTGCGGGCGTGGCGGTCCTGCGGTTACCTGTACCAGATCCCGCGGAGCCTGGCGGGGCGGAGATGAGGCAATGACGGCCCTCCCCTCCCCTGTGCCGGCGGTGTCGGTGGTCATCGTGGCCCGCAACGAGGCGGCGAACCTGCCACGTTGCCTCGCCAGCGTGCGGGGATGGACGGCGGAGGTCATCGTGGCCCTGAACGGGACGACGGACGCGAGTGCCGCGATCGCGCGGGAAGCGGGAGCGGTGGTCCACGAGTTGCCCTGGCAGGGGTACCGGGACACCAAGAACGCGGCCTTGGCGTTGGCGAAACAGCCGTGGGTGCTGGCGCTGGATGCGGACGAGGAGGTGTCGCCCGAGCTGCGGGCGGAGATTTTGGCGTTCCTGGCGGCGCCAGGGGCGCATGCGGGGGCGCGGTTTCCGCGCAAGACGTGGTTCATTGACCGGTGGATCACCCACGGGGACTGGTATCCGGACCACTGCCTGCGCCTGCTGCGCAAGGAGCGGTCGCGGTGGGTCGGGGACGCCTTCGTGCACGAGCGGGCGGAGTGTGAGGGTCCGGTGGCGACGCTGCGGGCGGACCTGTTGCACCATTCGTTCCCGAGCTTGTCGGCGCATGTGGCCAAGGTGAATCCGTTCGCGGACCTGTTCCTGCGGCAGCAGCAGGCGCGGGGCCGGCGTTTCGGGCTGGGGGCGGCGGTGTTCCGCCCGGCGTGGCGGTTTTTCCGGGGGTACGTGTTGCGGTGGGGATTTCTCGATGGGTTCCCCGGATGGTACATCGCGTGGGCGACCGCGTTCGGGGCGCTGGTGCGGTATGGCCGGCTGTATGAGGCGGAGCGGCGGAGGGAACCCGATGCCTAAGGGGGGCGAGCCGCACGCGTTCAGCCGGCTGGCTGAGCAATTGGTGGCCGATTTGCGGGGCGTGCCGTCGGAGGCGCCCACGCGGTCGCGGCCGCGGGCGACCCAGCCGCTGGCGGGCCTGATCGAGGTCCTGCGGCAGGAGTACCGGCTGGGGCGCGACGCGCCTGAATACACCTTGCGCGAGCGTTGGCGGGAGATCGTGGGGGCGGCGGCGGCGGCCTATTCGCATCCGGTCACCCTCGAGCGGAATCTATTGCTCGTGCTGGTGTCGCACGCCGTCGTGCGCAACGAGCTGTTCCATCACCGGGAGATGATCGTCGGGCGCATTCGCGAGGTGCCGGGCTGCGAGGGCGTGAAGGGGATCAACCTGCGGATGGGGTGAGACGGAGGGGGCCGCGGCGTGACCGCTTCAGGCGGAGGCGGGAAGGGTTGGTGCTCCGCGGCTGCAGCCGCGGCCACCCCGGGCCCTGCCGCCCCGGCGCCCTCCTCCTCGTATGGAGGAGGATTGGAGGATCATTGGAGGATCACTGGAGGCAGACTGCGCGACGAGGCGGGTCAGGGCGCGGCGAGCGCGCGAAGGCCGCGGGAGAGGCGGGCAACCGCTTCGGCGGCGCGGTCAGCCTCAGCAACAACGGCACCGGCGACGTGGCGCTGA
>JAIYCN010000349.1 GCA_027487995.1 Rubrivivax sp.
CCTGGGCCAGCAGGTCCTGCGGCGCGGCGTGGTCTTCATCGACCTGGCCGTCGCCCAGGCCGCGGCAGCGGGGTCACTCTGGGGCATGGTCCTGCTGCATCACGGCGAACCGCCTTCGGATGGGGTCGTTGATGCCGCCGGTCTGGTCGGTTCGCTGCTGTGCGCTGGCGGTGTGGCAGTGATCAGCCGCCGCTGGCCCGAGCGGCGTGAGGCCCTTACCGGCCTGCTGTACGTGCTGTTCGCCTGCCTGGCGCTGCTGGGTGCGCGCATGGACGCGCATGGGCGCGACCGACTGTTGGATCTGCTCGCGGCGGATGTGCTGTGGGCCCAGCAGCCGCCCGTACTGGCGCTGGTATGCGCCGCGGCCTTGGTGTGGGGGCTGCTGGCCTGGCGGCGTGACCTGCTGGCGCGTGATGCGGTCTTCTATGGTGTGTTCGCCGTGGTGGTCACCCTCGCCGTTCCCATGTTGGGGCTCTTTGTGGTGTTCGGGCTGCTGATCGGACCCGCGCTCTGGACGCGGGACCGGGATCGCCCGTCTCACCTGTGGCGTGGGACCGCTTTAGGAGCGGGTGCCGCGCTCATGGGCTTGGCCGCATCCTGGTGGTGGGATACGCCCAGCGGCCCCAGCGTGGCCTTGGCCTGCGCCCTGCTGGGGCTCAGCGCCTTGATCCGCCGTCCTCCGTCGGATTGAAGGCGGATTGAGGACAGGCCGAGGCTGGGGCCCGCCCGGCCCGGAACGATCAGGCCAAAGCGCGCACCACCGCTTCACCCATCTCGGCCGTGCCCACCTTGGTGGTGCCTTCGCTGTAGATGTCGGGCGTGCGCAGCCCCTGGGCCAGCACCTTCTGAACCGCCGCCTCAATGCGCTGTGCCGCAGCTTCTTGATTCAGGCTGAAGCGCAGCATCATGGCCGCGCTCAGGATGGTGGCCAGCGGGTTGGCCACACCGTTGCCCGCGATGTCGGGCGCACTGCCGTGGCTGGGCTCGTACAGGCCCTTGTTGTTCTTGTCCAGCGAAGCCGATGGCAGCATGCCGATGGAGCCCGTCAGCATCGAAGCTTCGTCGCTGAGGATGTCGCCGAACATGTTGCCGGTGACGATCACATCAAAGCTCTTGGGCGCCTTCACCAACTGCATGGCCGCGTTGTCCACGTACATGTGGTCGAGCTGCACATCGGGGTACTGGCTGTGGACTTGTGTGACCACATCTTTCCAGAGCTGGAAGGTCTCCAGCACATTGGCCTTGTCCACGCTGGTCACCTTGCCGCGGCGCTTGCGCGCAGCCTGGAAAGCCACATGCGCAATGCGCTCGATTTCCGGGCGGCTGTAGCGCATGGTGTCGAAGGCCTCTTCGGCCCCGGGGAAGTGCCCGTCCACCGCCACTCGGCGGCCACGCGGTTGCCCGAAGTAGATGTCGCCCGTGAGTTCGCGGATGATCAGGATGTCCAACCCTGCCACCAGTTCGGGCTTCAGGCTAGAAGCGTGCGTAAGCTGTTCGTAGCAGATGGCCGGGCGGAAATTGGCGAACAGCCCGAGGTTCTTGCGCAGGCCCAGGATGGCCTGCTCAGGGCGCAGTGCGCGCTCCAGCGTGTCGTATTTCCAGTCGCCCACCGAACCAAACAGCACGGCGTCAGCCGCCTGCGCCAGTTTCAGCGTGCCCTCGGGCAGCGGGTGGCCGCTGCTCTCATAGGCAGCGCCGCCCACGTCGGCCCACTCCATCTCCATGGGCAGCCCCAGCGCCTGAAGCACCTTCACGGCCTGCGCCATGATCTCCGGACCAATGCCATCGCCTGGCAGCACCGCAATCTTCATTTGAATTCTTTCTGTATGGACGGTCAGAGCATCCGCTGAGCCAACCAAGGCATGCGCGCCAAGCGCTCGGCTTCATAGGTGCGAATCTTGTCGGCGTGACGCAGGGTCAGGCCGATGTCGTCCCAACCATTGACCAGGCACTGTTTGCGGAAGGGCTGCACATCGAAAGGCAGTTCCGCGCCGTCGGGCTTGACCACCATCTGACGCGGTAGGTCCACGGTGAGCGCATACCCTGGGAATGCCGCCACCTCGTCGAACAGACGCTGCACCTGCGCCTCGGGAAGCACGATGGGCAGGATGCCGTTCTTGTAGCAATTGTTGAAGAAGATGTCGGCAAAGCTGGGCGCAATCAACGCACGAAAGCCGAACTGCTCCAGGGCCCAGGGCGCATGCTCACGCGAGGAGCCGCAACCGAAGTTACGGCGCGCCAGCAGCACCGAGGCGCCTTGATAGCGCGGTTGGTTCAGCACGAAATCAGGGTTGATCTTGCGCGACGCGGGGTCCTGCCCCGGATAGCCCGCATCCAGGTAGCGCCACTCGTCAAACAGGTTCGGGCCAAAGCCCGAACGCTTGATCGACTTGAGGAACTGCTTGGGGATGATCGCGTCGGTGTCGACGTTCTCGCGATCAATCGGGGCCACCAGCCCCTGATGGACGGTGAAAGGCGTCATTTCTTGCCCGCTCCTTCGATGACCTCACCGGCCTTCTTCACGTCTTGGCCAATGCCACGAACGGTGTTGCAGGCGGTCAGGTTCAGGGCGAACAGCACAGCGGCGCACAGGGCGAGGGTTCGGTACATGGTGGGCTCCTTGAGTTGGGTTGTCTGCGCCATCAGGCAATGCGACGGATGTCGACAAAATGGCCAGCCAGTGCGGCGGCGGCGGCCATGGCCGGGCTCACCAGGTGGGTGCGGCCACCCGCACCCTGACGGCCTTCGAAGTTGCGGTTGCTGGTGGAGGCACAGCGCTCCCCCGGCTCAAGGCGGTCGGCGTTCATGGCCAGGCACATCGAGCAGCCCGGCTGGCGCCACTCAAAGCCGGCGGCCTTGAAGATCTGGTCCAGACCTTCGCGCTCAGCC
>JAIYCN010000396.1 GCA_027487995.1 Rubrivivax sp.
CCCCCGAATTCCTCACCGCCTACGGCCTCGATGCCAACGCCTACGGCCGCTATAACGTGGCGACCCAGTTCAATCTTCCGGGAACGGTGCGCTTCGAGGGCTTGAGCTTCAACTATCGGCAGAGCCTTACCTTCCTCCCGGTTTGGGCCCGGGGCTTCGAGGTCTTTGCCAACGGCACGGCGCAACGCTCGGTGGGCGATACGGGCGGGAACTTCGCCGGTTACATCCCGCGCAGCGGTAGTGCCGGGCTCAGTTTCACCCGGGAAAAGTACAACCTGCGGGTAAACCTGAATCATCGCGGGCGCACGCGCCTGAACGCGGTCGCGCCCGGGGCCAGCATCGAGCCGGGCACCTACAACTGGCAGCCGCCGTCCACGTTCGTCGACGTGATCGGCGAATACAACCTCCGCCGAAATCTCTCGGTCTACGCCAACCTGCGGAACGTCACCGACCAGGGGGCGACCACGGAAATCTACGGTCCCAGCACCCCGCGCAACGCCCGGTTCTTCCAGACCACCAAGTATGGCGCGCTCTGGACCTTCGGCGTGAATTGGTCGCACTAAACCTCTGCTCCCGATGAAAACAGGATCGCGTTTGGTTCTTCCGCTCCTCGCCCTCGCGCTGGGCCTCGTCCGTTCGGCCGTGGCCGCGGAGGTCCATCAGGCCACCGGGTTCAAAGTCGTCAATGTGACCTCCTCCTCCGCTGAGGTCTGGACCCGGGTCACCTTGCGCGCGGCGGCCAATCCGTCGGATGCCCCGTTGCCGCGGGTCGAGGTCTTCGAAGCGAAGACCGGACAGCCCGTGGCGTTGCGGGAAAATCGGATGTTCCCGGATGCCCGCATCACGGTGCAGATGCCCCCGGGGCTGGATCTCAGTGCGGCGGGTGGGGGGGCGCCCGCCACCGCCGGACAAACGCGGGTGCGTTTCCGCGTCAAAGGGACCGCACAGTGGGCCGAGACCCCTTGGCGGGACGCCGGATTGGAGCGGGATGGCATTGTCCTGCACGCCCTGCCGGGGTTGCTCCCGGCCGCGCGGTATGAGGTCGTGGTGCAGGCGCGCCGGAATGCCAACGACGGGGGGGCGGATGAGCAGGCGGGTGAATTCAAGACCGCGCCGCTGCCCACCCAGTCGGAGCGCGTGGTTTTCTGCGTGATGACCTGCCAGAAGTACGAGCGGCAGGATCGTCCTGACGGGCTGGCCATTTACCCGGCGATGGGCGCGCTGCGGCCCGACTTTTTCGTGAACACAGGGGACGTGGTCTACTTCGATCACGGTCCGGTCATCGCCCTCACGCCGGCGCTCGCGCGCTTCCATTGGGCGCGGATGTTCGCGTTGCCGACGCTGCGGGATTTCCACCGGAATCATAGCAGCTTCTTTATGAAGGATGACCACGACACGCTGGCGAACGACTGCGGGCCCGCGTCGCGGAGCGGAGAGCTGACCTACGCGGAGGGCGTCCGGATCTTCCGCGAGCAGACCGGACTCCCGGAGGTCGCCAACCGGACGTTCCGTTGGGGGCGCGACTTGCAGGTTTGGCTGATGGAGGGGCGGGATTATCGCACCCCCGATCGGGAGGCTGGCCGGGGGTCTGCGCCGACGCTCTGGGGTCCCGCCCAAATCAAGTGGCTCGGCGAGACGCTGGCCGCGTCGACCGCTACCTTCCGCGTGATCCTCACCACGGTCCCCGTGGTGGGCCCGGACCGGAGCAATAAGGACGACAACTACGCCAATGCGGGCTTCGCGGTCGAAGGGAACCAGGTCCGCGCCTTGCTGGCCCGCCATCGCAACCTGACGGTCATCACGGGCGATCGGCACTGGCAGTATGTTTCGGTGGACCCCGCGACTTCGGTGAATGAATGGAGCGTCGGTCCGGCGACGGCGGCCCACGCTGGTGGTTGGGAGGAAAAAACTCCGCGTCCCGAGCACCGCTTCCTGCGCACCGGTCACGGCGGCTTTCTCTCCGGCGTCGTCACCCCCACGGCGACTGGCGCCAGTCTGGAGCTCCGCCTGCACGATACGGACGGCCGGGTGGTTTACCGGGAACAGAAGTGAGCCGGAAAGGCAGTTCCCGCCAGCGCGGCCGGGCGAGGGCGCCGCGACGATGTGGCGTCAGGGCCGGCCGACCTTGCGCGGGCAACAATTCACCGCGTGAGGCCCTCGAATGAGTCGCCTCGGATCGATGTAGCCGGGGCGCGCCGCCCCGGTGGTTGCAGACGAAATGGCTTTCGCCGCCGGCGGCGGATCGGATCGCTCCGCAGGCTTGGGTTCAGTCTGCATTTACCGGGGCAGGATGCCCCGGCTACACCAGACCGCAGGACGCCCCGGCGACATCAGACCGCAGGAGGCCCCGGTGACACCAGACCCACGGCGGCTTCACACTAGCCCGGGCCTTACGGCTTGGCGGGCAAGGAGGGGCCGAGCAGCAAGACGGTGCCGACGATCACCACCCAGCCGGCCAGATCCAGCCAGATGCCGTGGCGCATCATTGCCTTCAGGGGCACACAGCGGGTGCCGTAAGCCATCGCGTTCGGACCGGTGGACACCGGCAGGAGAAACCCCATCGAGCAGCCCAGGCAGGCCGCGAGGGCTGGCTTCAAGGGGTCGACGCCCGCCGCTTGCGCCACCGCGATCGCGATCGCGACCACGATCGTGGCCGAAGCGGTGTTGGTGGTGGTCTCACTCACAATGATCCCGATCCCGGTGAAGAGCAGGGTTAGCCCCACCACGGAGTGGCTCTGGAAGACGCCGGCGAGCCCGGACCCGATCCAGTGGGCCAGGCCGGTGGAGAACATCAGTTCCCCGAGGCTCATCCCACCGGCGAAGAGCAGAATCGTCCCCCAATCGATGCCCGCGGCATCCCGCCACTCGAGCGTGAAGCTCTCCCGCTTCTTGTCCGCCGGTAGGATGAAGAGC
>JAIYCN010000381.1 GCA_027487995.1 Rubrivivax sp.
AACCCACCCCAACCCCAACCCCTAGCACGAAGCCCGCCAAGTCCCCCAAGACCGCGGCTCCCGCACCGAAACCGAGTTCCCCATCTGTGACTTCCCCCACCGCCCCGACCCAAGCCGCACCCTCCACGCCCAAGGCCGCCGAAAGCGCCAAGCCGGCACCCGAGGGCGCCACGGCAGCCCGCACGACAAAGGGGCGTTCCTCGGGTCGCCATGAACCCCCGGCCCAACCCGTGCCGGCCGCGCCGATCCATCCGGCCAACCGTTTCGCCGACCGCTTCGCGCCGGCCAAGACGAGTGCCCGTTACCTGCCTGAACCCGTGATTGACACCAAACCGGCAGCCAAACCCGACCCCAAGCTGGCCAACGCCTGGAAGACCAAGGCTGGCCGCGACCTCACCGAGGCCGAACTGCTGGCCATGCCCGAAGGCGAATACATGAACGACAAGCAGGTCGAATTCTTCAAGGCGCGCCTGAACGCGCTGAAGGACGACCTCCTGTCCAACGCGGGCGAAACCACCGAGCATCTGCGCGAGGACACCACCATCGTGCCCGACCCTGCCGACCGCGCCACGATCGAAGAGGAACACGCCCTGGAGCTGCGCACGCGTGACCGCGAGCGCAAGCTGCTGCGCAAGATCTCGCAGTCCCTGGCCCGGCTGGACTCCGGTGAATACGGCTATTGCGAGGAGACCGGCGAGGAAATCGGCCTGGGGCGCCTTCTGGCGCGACCCACAGCCACGCTCTCATTGGAAGCCCAGCAGCGCCGCGAGCTCAAGCAGCGCATGTTCGGCGACTGAGCCGGACACCAGCGGTCCATGGGCCCGCTGCCCCACCCTGACGACTGGGCTCAGCGCCTGCGCGCGGCCCGTCGACAGGAACTGGCGCACGGGGCCTCTGTCGCGCCATCCACTTCCAACGGGGACGATCACCGCATCTCGCTCACCGTCGTGCATGACAGCGTTCTGGCCACCTTGGCCAGGATTGACGCTGCTGAAGACGCGATGCGAACGGTTCTGCGCGCCTGGTCCCAGGACCCAGCCCGAGGCGGTGCGCACCTGCTGGGTTCAGAGCCGGAGGGCGCCACGCGCATTCCAGGGGACGAGCCACCCACCCTGGGAACCGACGACGTCATCACCTTGAACGTGGCCCACACCGGCCCGCTTGAGCTCCTCCCCGACACCGAGCCCGCGCAATGGAATTCCGGGCCCACCACCACATTGTGCTGATGAACTCATCATCTTCCACCGACACCCCGGTCTACCACGGCACCACCATCGTCAGCGTCCGGCGCCAGCGTCCCGACGGCACCTGGCAGGTGGCCCTGGGCGGCGACGGCCAGGTCACCCTGGGCCACATCGTCGTCAAGGCCAGTGCCCGCAAAGTGCGCAAGCTCCACAAGGAGCAGGTGCTGGCCGGGTTCGCCGGCGCCACGGCCGACGCCTTCACCCTGTTCGAGCGCTTCGAGGCCAAGCTGGAAAAGCACCAGGGCCACCTGGTGCGCGCGGCCATTGAGCTCACGCGCGACTGGCGCACCGACCGAGTGCTGCGCCGCCTGGAGGCCATGCTGGCCGTGGCCGACCGCAGCGCCAGCCTGATCATCACCGGCAACGGCGACGTGCTGGAGCCCGAGCGCGGCATCGTGGCCATCGGCTCCGGTGGTGCCTATGCCCAGGCCGCGGCCACGGCATTGCTGGCGCACACCGAACTGCCCGCACCCGACATCGTCAAGCGTGCCCTTGAAATTGCCGGAGACCTCTGCATCTATACCAACCAGAACCACACGATCGAGGTCTTGGAATGAGCGGCATGACGCCACAGGAAATCGTCAGCGAACTGGACCGCCACATTGTTGGCCAGCAGTCGGCCAAACGGGCGGTGGCCATTGCGCTGCGCAACCGTTGGCGTCGCCAGCAGGTCGATGAAAAGCTGCGCAGCGAAATCACCCCCAAGAACATCCTGATGATCGGCCCCACGGGCGTGGGCAAGACCGAGATCGCGCGCCGCCTGGCCCGCCTGGCCGACGCGCCCTTCATCAAGGTGGAGGCCACCAAGTTCACCGAGGTGGGCTATGTGGGCAAGGACGTGGACACCATCGTGCGCGACCTGGTGGACGTGGCGGTGAAGCAGGAACGCGAGCGCCAGGTCCGCGCCAAGCGCAGCCTGGCCGAAGACGCCGCTGAGGACCGCATTCTTGATGTGCTGATCCCGCCGCCACGCTCGGCTTCAACGCCCTCGCCCTTCGGTTTTGGCGACACGACCCCCCCGGCGCGCCCGGCCACCGACAGCGCCGCGCGCCAAACATTCCGCAAGCGGCTGCGCGAAGGCTCCCTGGACGACACCGAGATCGAGATTGAGCTGGCAGAGTCCCGCCCCACCCTGGAGGTGATGGGCCCGCAGGGCATGGAGGAGATGGCCGAGCAGCTCAAGGGTCTGTTCTCCCAGATGGGTGCGGTGCGCCGCAAGACCCGTAAGCTCAAGATCAAGGAAGCGCTGAAGCTGTTGGTGGAGGAAGAGGCGGCCAAGCTCGTCAACGAAGATGAAATCAAGACCGCGGCGCTGGCGCACGCAGAAGGCAACGGCATCGTCTTCATCGATGAGATCGACAAGGTCTGCTCCCGCAGCGAGGGCGGCGGCACGGCCGAGGTCTCCCGCCAGGGCGTGCAGCGCGACCTGCTGCCCCTGGTGGAAGGCACCACCGTGAGCACCAAGTATGGGCCGGTGAAGACCGACCACATCCTGTTCATTGCCTCGGGCGCGTTCCACCTGGCCAAGCCCAGCGACCTCATTCCCGAACTTCAGGGTCGCTTCCCCATCCGCGTGGAACTCGGCGCCCTGAGCGTGGAAGACTTCGAGGCCATCCTCACCAGCACCCACGCCAGCATCGTCAAGCAGTACCAGGCCCTGCTGGCCACCGAAGGTGTGGAACTGGTGTTTGAGCCTGCGGCCATTCGGCGCCTGGCTCAGATTGCCTTTGATGTGAACGAGCGCATGGAGAACATCGGTGCGCGCCGCTTGGCCACGGTCATGGAGCGGCTGTTGGACGAAATCAGCTTCGACGCGCCCAACCGCGCAGGCAGCACGGTGACGATTGGTTCGACCCAGGTGGATGAGAAGCTCGCAGGGCTCGTGGGCAACGAGGACCTGTCGCGGTTCATCCTCTAGGCCGGGGCCGCGCGGCGCGCTGGGCCTGCAGGGCCAACAGCCCGTCGAAGATCAGCGGTTCCACCAACTCGTGCTCGATCTCCAGGTGGGGTGATACCTTCCAGCCCGCACCGCCAGTCACCAGGGTCAGCGGCTCCAGGCCGGTGCGGTCCTGGAGATGCCGGTGCATGCGCTCGATCGCGCCCGTGATCGCGTAGTTGCCGCCGCTGGTCAGCGCATCCGATGTGTTGGTGGGGAAGCGCTGCACCTCGCCCGTGGGCACGCGCAGCCCGGCCGTACCGGATTCCAGCGCGCGCAGCATGATGCCGTGGCCGGGCATGATGAGCCCACCCAGGAAGGTGCCCTTTTCGTCGAGTGCATCCACCGTCACCGCCGTGCCGATCATCACCACCAGCGCCGGTCGGCCCGGCGCGCGGTTCTGCACGTGCCAGTGGGCGCCGATCAGCGCGGTCCAGCGGTCGGCACCCAACCGGGTAGGGTGGTCGTAGCCGTTGCCCACGCCGGCCTCGAAGGCCGACGGCACCACCCAGCTGGGCGGGGCGTCCCAGAGTTCGAGTTGCTCTTCCACACGGCGCCGCACGGCGTCACCCGCCACATTGCAGCCCAAAAGCGCCTGGGGAGCGGGCACCGCGCGCCAATCGCCTTCGGCCAGGGCGTCGATGTTCTCGAGGAACACCGCCCCCTGCAGTCGCGGCGCAGAGCCCGGCACCGGGGCGTCGTACAGAGCCCACTTCAGCCGGGTGTTGCCGATGTCGATGGCCAGAAAAGTCACAAAGGGAAGGGTATCAGACGCTTCGAGACCCTTCGGAACCCTTCGAATGAGGGACGGCGTTGTAGGACGCGAGACAGAATTTGGTGGCATCATTGTGTTCAATTGACGTTTACGTCAAC
>JAIYCN010000091.1 GCA_027487995.1 Rubrivivax sp.
GGCCTCGATGGCCTCCCCCTCGGGCATCTTCAGGCGGTCCATGATGGCGCGCACGCGGTCGCCCGCGAAGATGCGCATCAAGGGATCATCCAGCGACAGGTAGAAGCGGGAGGAGCCCGGGTCACCCTGGCGGCCCGAACGGCCACGCAGCGGGTTGTCGATTCGGCGGCTTTCATGGCGCTCGGTGGCGATGATGCGCAGGCCGCCCTCGGCCTTGACCTTATCGTGCAGGCCCTGCCATTCGGCATGCAGCGTGGCGATGCGCTCGGCCTTCACCGCATCGGGCAGTGACTCGTCGGCCTCGATGAACTGCACCTGCTTTTCCACACTGCCGCCCAGCACGATGTCCGTACCCCGACCGGCCATGTTGGTGGCAATGGTGATCATGCCCGGGCGCCCGGCCTGGGCCACGATCTCCGCTTCCTTGGCATGCTGCTTGGCGTTGAGCACCTGGTGCGGCAAGCCTGCCTGCTGCAGCAGCGCCGCCAACAATTCGCTGTTCTCGATGGAGGTGGTGCCCACCAGCACGGGCTGGCCGCGGCCATGGCATTCGCGGATGTCCTGGATCACCGCGTTGTGCTTTTCCTGCGCGGTCTTGTAGACGAGGTCGTTCTCGTCGCGGCGCACCGTGGGCTTGTTGGGCGGGATCACCACGGTCTCCAGACCGTAGATCTCCTGAAATTCATAGGCTTCGGTGTCGGCCGTACCGGTCATGCCCGAAAGCTTGCCGTACATGCGGAAGTAGTTCTGGAAGGTGATGGAGGCCATGGTCTGGTTCTCAGACTGGATGGCCACGCCTTCCTTGGCCTCCACCGCCTGGTGCAGGCCGTCGCTCCAGCGGCGCCCACTCATCAGACGGCCGGTGAATTCATCGACGATCACCACTTCACCGTTCTGCACCACATAGTTCTGGTCGCGGTTGTAGAGGTGGTGCGCGCGCAGCGCTGCGTACACATGGTGCATGAGCGTCACGTTGGCCGCGTCATACAGACTGGCGCCCTCGGGCAGAAGCCCGGCCTGGGCGAGCAGTTCTTCGGCACGCTCATGTCCGGCATCGGTCAGGTACACCTGGTGCGACTTCTCGTCCACGGTGAAGTCGCCGGCTTCAATGACGCCCTGGCCCGTGCGGGGATCGGCCTCGCCGATCTGGCGCTTGAGCCCCGGCACCACGGCGTTGATGCGCACATACATCTCGGTGTGGTCTTCGGCCTGCCCGCTGATGATCAGCGGCGTGCGCGCTTCGTCAATCAGGATCGAGTCCACCTCGTCGACGATGCCGTAGTGCAGCGCACGCTGCACACGGTCACGCGTCTCGTAGACCATGTTGTCGCGCAGGTAGTCGAAGCCGAACTCGTTGTTCGTGCCGTAGGTCACGTCGGCGTTGTAGGCCGCCTGCTTGGCTTCGCGCTCCATGCCCGGCACGTTCACGCCCACGCTCAAGCCCAGGAAGTTGTACAGGCGCCCCATCCACTCGGCGTCACGCCGCGCCAAGTAGTCGTTGACGGTCACCACGTGCACGCCCTTGCCGGCCAAGGCATTGAGCACTACCGGCAACGTGGCCATCAGCGTCTTGCCTTCGCCCGTGCGCATCTCGGCAATCTTGCCGCTGTGCAGGGCCATGCCACCGATCAACTGCACGTCAAAGTGCCGCATCTTCAGCGCACGCTTGCCCGCCTCACGGGTCAGCGCGAAGGCCTCGGGCAGCACATCATCCAGTGAGGTGCCCGCCGCCACGCGCTGCTTCAGTTCGTCCGTGAAGGCGCGCAGGCCGGCATCGTCCATCTGCTCGAAACGAGGCTCCAGCGAATTGATCTGCTGCACCACCTTGCGGTACTGCTTGAGCAGGCGGTCATTTCGACTGCCGAAAATGGAGGTCAAGAGCTTGGGCAACATGCGGAATGGGCACAGGCTTGGACGCCCGCACCGTCAAAAAAGGTCAACCCTCAAGTTTATCCCGGGCCTACACTCAATCCGATGAGCGAAATCGCATCCCTCTGCCCCTGCGGGTCGGGCGCCGGATTGGCGTCCTGCTGCGGCCGATGGCACTCGGGCGATCAACACCTGCAGGCACCCGACGCCGCAGCGCTCATGCGCTCGCGCTACAGCGCCTACGCCTTGGGGCGAATGGACTATCTGCTGGCCACCTGGCACCCCAATACCCGGCCCCCCGCCCTGGACCCCATGCCGCAAGGCCTCAAGTGGCTGGGCCTGGACGTGCGAGCCCATCGGGTGGTGGCTGATCAGCAGGCCACGGTCGAGTTCGTGGCGCGGAGCAAGCTGGCGGGCAAGGCCCACCGCCTTCACGAAGTCAGCCGCTTCGTACTTGAAAACGGTCAATGGTGGTACTTGGATGGGCAGATTCTCTGAATCAGTGCCCCTGGCCCGTCCGGTCGGGGCCATGCTGCGGGAAGACGAGCGGCTGGCGTCCCTGGCGCAGCGGCTGGCCCGTTCCCAGGCCTGCCTTCAGGCGGTTCTGCCAGTGCTGCCGCCGGCCCTGCGCCCCCATTTGGTGGCCGGGCCCTGGGACCCGGAGGGCTGGACCCTGCTCACCCGCCAGGCCGCGGCCCTGACCAAGCTGCGTCAACTCACCCCGCGCATGGAGCAGGCCTTGCAGGACGCAGGCCTGAAGGTGCCCAGGCTTCGTCTCAATGCCCTACTGCCGCGCTGAACACTCGAGCGAACAGTCACTGCCCAACGCCGCTCAGCGCTCGCCCATCGCCTGCCCCACCTTGTTGAAGGGCTTGACCAGGTAGGTCCAGATGGACTTGCTGCCGGTATGCACCTCCACCTCGGCCACCATGCCGGGGAAGATCGGCAGGTCTGCGCCATCGCGGCCCTTGAGGCTGCTCACCTCGGTGCGCACGAGGGCTCGGTAGTAGTACTCATCGCGCTTCACATCATCGCGAATGGTGTCCGGCGATATGGACACCACGTTGCCTTTGAGGCTTCCGTAGATGGCCGAGTCATAGGCCGTCACCTTCACCGTGGCCGCCTGACCCGGGGTGATGAAGGCCACGTCGCGCGGCGAGATGCGCACGTCCACCAACAGGCTGTCGTCCACCGGCACGATCGTCATCAACTTGCCATTGGGCGGGATCACGCCCCCCACGGTGTTGTTCTCGATGTCCTTGACCACACCCCGCACGGGCGAGGCCACCGTCAAGCGGTCCAGGGCGTCTGACCGGCCGCGCTGAACCGACTGCTGCACGTCCACTTCGGCGTTGACCTTGGCCAGTTCCTCGCGGGCCCGCACCAGATACTGCGCCTGCGCTTCGTCTGCCTTGGCCTTGAGCTCGGCTTCCTGGCGCCGCAGCCTCAGCACCTCCACATCGCTGGCCGCGCCCATGGCCTTGAGTGATTCGGTCATCTGCAATTCACGCGACACCAAGGCCAGGGACTCGCGGATCCCCAGCAAGGTCTTGTTCAGGCTTTCACGGCGGGTGTTGTAAAGCGCCGTCTCCGCGCCCACCAGTGCCCGGTCGCGCAGCACTTGTGACGGGAACACCAGCGGTGTTCCGTTGACCTCGGCCTGCAGGCGCGCTGCCGCGGCCATGCTGGAAATCAGGCGTGCGCGCGTCTCCTGCACGCCGCTTTCCACCCGCGTGCGGTCCAACTGCGCCACCACCTGTCCGCGCTGCACCACCTGCCCCTCGCGCACCTTGATGGTCGACAGAATCCCGCCTTCCAAGGACTGCACCACCTGCTCGCGCGAAGCCGGAATCACCTTGCCCGAGCCACGCGCCACCTCATCAATCTCGAACATCCGGGCCCACAGGACGAACAGGCACAGCGCCAGCAGCGTTAGCCACGCCACGGCCGAGGACGAATGATTGGAAATCCAATCCCGGGCCAAGGATCCAGACGAGCGATCACTCATGGCCGCCCCCCGCTGCACCCACTTGCGGCGCCGCTTCAGCCGCACCCTCGGTCTTTGCCGGCGTGGTGGGCACCACGGCCGCAGGGTTCAAGCGCCCGCCGCGCATGGACTGCAAGACCTTGTCCCGTGTATCGAGCAGCACGGGCTTGCCCCCTTCCAGCACCAGCACATGCTCCACCAGGGACAGCACCGGCAAGCGGTGCGTAGCCACGATCAGCGTGCGAGAGCCCAACCAACGCGAAAGGTTCTGGATCACCTGCCGCTCGGTCACTTCGTCCATCCAGGCTGTGGGCTCGTCCAGGATCAGCACCTGCGGATTGCGCAGCACCGTGCGGGCCAGCAGCAAGGCCTGCCGCTGACCGCCGGAAAGCCCATGCCCGCCTTCCTTGATGATGTGGTTCAGCCCCGCCGGCAGGGCATTCACGAAGCCCAGAGCACCGCTCAATTCCAGGGCCTGGGCAATCGACGCATCATCGGCGTCCGGCATGCCCAGCGTCAGGTTGTCGCGGATGCTGCCGAAAAAGAGCGACGCGTTCTGGCTCAACAGCACCACCTCACGCCGCACATCGGCCGGGTCCAGACCCGAGAGTTTCATCTGGTCCAGCAGCACATCGCCGGACTGCGGTTGCAGCAGGCCGGAGAGCATGTACAGCAGCGTGGACTTGCCCGCCCCGTTGCGGCCCAGCACGGCCAACTTGCCGCCCGCGGCGATATTGATGCCGGGAATGTCCACCGTGGGCGTGGCCTGCCGCGGGTCGTAGCTGAAGCGCGCCTGGCGCAATTCAAAGCGACCACTCACGCTGGCCAACCGCGCCATCACCTGTCCCTTGGGATGGTCCACCGGGCGCTGCAGCAGCTCATTGAGTCCCTTGATCGCCACCTTGGCATGCTGCCAGCGGGTCAGCACATTGGCCAAGGGCCCCATCGGTGTGAGCATGCGCGAGGACAGGATCGAGGCGGCCACCAGCACGCCGGTGGTGATCATGTTTTCCATCACCATCACAGCGCCCACCAGCAGCACCACGGCGTACACCAGGGACGACACCTCCTGGCTCCAGGCCTGCAGGAAGTTGGTCAAGCCGCGTTGGCGCAGACCAATCTGGGCCGAGACCTCGGTGAGGTGGTTCCATTGGCTAAGAAAGCGCTCCTCGGCGCGCGCCAGCTTGATGTCCTCCGAGCCTTGAACGGCCTCGATGAGGATCGCATTGCGGATGGCCGATTCGCGCATGCCCTCCTGCGACAACTGCGCCAGCTTGCGCTGCGCAAGCAGGCCGGGCAGCAACATGAGCGGAATGCCCAGTATGGGCACCCAGGCCAGGTTCCCGGCCAACATGAACATGACCACTGCGAACAGCAGCATGAAGGGCAGATCGGCCAGCACCGAAAGGGTGGTGGAGGTGATCATCTCGCGCACCTGCTCCAGTTCGCGCAATTGCGAAATGAAGCTGCCCGTAGAAGCGGGTTTCGCGTCGTGTCGAAGCCGCAGCGCGTGGCCGAATACCCGGTCCGAAATCCGCATGTCCGCGCGCTTGCCCACCAGATCACCGATGCGCGTGCGCACCAGCTTCATCAGCAGCTCGAAGACCATGGCGATCATCACGCCGCCAAAGAGCACCCACAGCGTGGGCATGGACTGCGCCGGAATCACCCGGTCGTACACCTGCATGGAAAACAGCACGGTGCCCAGTGCCAGCACGTTGGCCACCACCGAGGCCGCCGCCACGTCCGCATAGCGCCAGGCGTCCTTCGTGAGCAGGCCCACCAGCCAGTTGGGCTCGAAGGGCTTGATGTAGTCATCGACACGCGCATCGGGAACCGAGACCTGGGGACGCAGCACCAACACACGTTGAATCTGGTCTTGCCACTGCTGCGGACCCAGTTCACGCCGCAGGCCGGCGGGCCCCAGGTCCAGAACTTCCAGGCCACCGCGCAGGTCCACGGTCTGGGCCATCAGCACCGATCCGTCACGCAGCTCCAGAACCAAAGGCAATTCACGGGCGAACTCGGTGGGTGTGCTGACCAAGGCCTTGGGCGTCGCCCACCGCCATTGCAACCCCAGGTCACGGGCCAGTCGCTCCAGGCGCTCGTCCAGGGGGCGATCGCGCAGCCAGGTCCAGGTCACACGCGCCTGCTCGGCCGAATGCTGAAGGCGGTAATGGGCGGCCGTGCGCAGCAGGGCCTCCAGCCACGAGTCGGGCCGCTCGGCAGCCTCATTCGGTGCAGGCTGAGTCGCGCCAGCCCGCGCCTCTTTCAAGGGATCGGTGCTCATGAAAACATCTTCAGGGAGACAGCCCCGTGGTGTCGACCCTCAGGTCGAAGAAGGAGCGCAACTGCCCAGCCGCATGAAGCGACTGCAGCTTGCTCTGGCGGGCGTCGTACTCCGCATTGAGCAGCTCGGTTCGCGAAAGATACAGCTCCTGCTCGGCGTTCAGGAAGTCCAGGATCGAACGATTGCCCAGTTGCAGGTACTGTTCACGGTAAAGACGCCGGGAGTCGTTGTAGCCCAACAGCCGCTGCTGCAACGAGGGCATGCGGGCCAGCGCGCCCATCAACTGCAACTCAGCGTCACGCCAACGCTCCTGTACCGCTCGCCGGGCCGCATCCAGGCGGCTTTGCGCGGCCTGCAGGGCCGCCACGGCCGCCCGCACCTGGGCCTCGCCGGCACCGCCTTGGTAGATCGGTGCACTCAAATTGACCGTCAAGCTTGTGTCGTTGCGGTTGGTCAGCAACAGGCTGCGGTCCAAGGGGCGGCCCATGCTGGCGTCAAGCGTCACCGAGGGCAAGCGCGAAGCCTTGGCCACCTCCAGCGCGGCACGGGCAGCCTCCACATCCTGCAAGGCCGCGCGCAGAGTGGGGGCCTCATCAAAGAAGCGGCTGTCCTCCGGCTCAGGCAAGGGACCCCAGGGCGTCATGGGGCCTTGGGCCGCCGAAGTGGATGGCGCAGATGGCGCCAGATCCAGCGGCCAAGGACCCGCCTGCGGGCCTGCAGTGGCCGGGCGGTCACCCGACAGCGTCTGCCAGCGCGAACGCGCCTGCTCCAATCGGCTGCGCACCCCCAGTTCGGTCAGTCGCGCGCCGTCGCGCCGCGCCTGCGCAATGGTCGGATCCACCTGGGTGGCCGCGCCAGCCTGTGCACGCAAACGGGTGAGGCGCACCACATCGTCCAGCGCCTCGGTCAGTCGCCTGGCCTCCAAGGCCAGTGCGGTCTGCCGCTCCAGCTCAAGCAGGACCAGGGCCCCTTCCAGGGCGGCGTCATCCACCGCTTGCAGCAGTCGGGCCAAACGTTGTTCGCGCAGGGCAGACGCTTCGTTGATGCGGCCATCAAGCCGGCCGAAGTCGTAGAGCAACTGCTGGGCATTGACCGTGGTGGACTGCGCATTGCTGCCCGACAGTGCACGCCCGGCTGACAGCCCCGCCCGAACCTGCGGTCGCCATCCAGCCCTTGCGGCCTCCACCTGCGACTGCTGTTGTTGCAGGTCAGCCGAGGCCGCCTGCACCTGGGGATGCCGACCCACCACCGTCGACAGTCGGTCCGCCCAACTGGGCAGAGAAGCGGCCGCCTGGAGAATCTCCAGAACCTGGATGCTGCTCGAAGTGGCTGCGGCGCTCGGCTGCAGTGCGGACTGTGCGGACGGCAAGGAGGATGGCTGCGCCGCAGCAGGCCCGCCAAAGCACCAAGCCGCCAAGGCACAGGCCAGAACCAGGGGTGCGCGCGCAACTGCTCTCACGGGCCCCCACTCCTTCCAGATCGCAACAACCGACATCACCCCTCAATGATGCCAGTGATCGCGAATATGTTTTGCACGCCACCGGGGGTCAGCCGCCGGGTCCGGGGAGAAGCGGCCGACGGCGGGAAATGGGTGGGTTGGTGCCGACTGTCAGACTCGAACTGACGACCCCCGCTTTACAAGAGCGGTGCTCTACCAACTGAGCTAAGTCGGCGTGGCGCGTGGGGCAGTGCCCTTGCGCAAACCTGGAGTTTATTTGATGCGCTTGAGCGCCGGGCGCCCTGCAGGTGCATCAGGCCCAGGAGGTTCAGGTTCGCCGTCCGGGCCAGTCAAGGCCGCAGCATCCGACGACTCCGATCTTCCCGACGAAATGGCGGCCAAGCGCGGTGCACCTCGGGAACTGCTTGCAGCGGCAGGTGGCCCCGAATCCTGACGGTCCTCATCGAGCCCCATGCTCGGTCCGGTTCCTGCCACGGGCGGCATCGGAAATGCCATGCCCTGGCCGTTTTCACGGGCATAAATGGCCACGACGTGATCCACAGGAACCGAAATGTCTCGCGCGACGCCACCGAAACGGGCCTTGAACTCGATGAATTCGTTGCCGAGTTCCAGGCCGCTGGTGGCCTCGAATCCGACATTGAGCACGATCTCGTTGTTCTTCACGTACTCCCGCGGCACGTCAACGGACTCGTCGACGTGCACGGCGAGATATGGCGTGAACCCGTTGTCCGTGCACCAGTCATGCAGTGCACGGATCAGGTAGGGGCGTGTGCTCGTACCCTGGGATTCGGTGCTGATGGGGATGCTCATCGCCGACTGGGCTGGTGCCTTACTTTCGCATCACCTTTTCGGAAGGCGTGAGCGCCTCGATGTAGGCCGGACGCGAGAAGATGCGCTCGGCGTACTTCAACAGCGGCGCTGCGTTCTTGGACAACTCGATGCCGTAGTAATCCAGGCGCCACAACAGCGGTGCAATCGCCACGTCGAGCATCGAGAAGTCGTCGCCCAGCATGTACTTGTTCTTCATGAAGATGGGCGCCAGCTGCGTCAGGCGGTCGCGGATCTGCGAGCGCGCCTTCTCAATCTGCTTGTCCGTGGGCTTGATGCCCCGCCCTTCGAGCATGTTCACGTGCGTGAACAGCTCCTTCTCGAAGTTGAAGAGGAACAGGCGCACGCGCGCGCGGGCAACTGGGTCACCGGGCATCAGCTGCGGGTGAGGAAAGCGCTCGTCAATGTACTCGTTGATGATGTGCGACTCGTACAGGATGAGGTCACGCTCCACCAGGATGGGCACCTCGTTGTACGGGTTCATCAGCGCGATGTCCTCGGGCTTGGCGAACAGGTCCACATCGCGGATTTCGAAATCCATGCCCTTTTCGAACAGCACGAAGCGGCAGCGGTGCGAATAGGGGCAAGTCGTTCCGGAGTAAAGGACCATCATGGCGTGAGTTCTCCCCTCAAGGGTTCTGTTGTTCGGTGGTGTCGCAGTTGATTCAAGCGAGTCGTCGGCAGGCCGTCACAAACGCGAAGCGCAGTGGGCATCTTGGCACCGCTTGCGGTGCACCCACTGCGCGTCAACCCGGTCGCTGGGCGGCGGATTGCGTTGGATCAGTTTTACTTGATGTCTTTCCAGAAAGCAGCGTTCAGGCGCCAGGCGATCACGGTGAACACGCCCAGGAAAAGCAACACCCAGACGCCCAGGCGAACCCGATCGTCCCGATGGGGTTCACCCATCCACTGCAGGTAAGCCACGAGATCGGCCATGGCATTGTCGTACTCGCGGGGGCTCATCGTGCCGGGCGTCAGTTGTTGGTATCCCTTGAAGACGGACACCACCTTGTTCTTGTCGTGCGGGTCGGCAACATCCTCAAACACGGCCTTGCGCTGCCCTTGCAATTCCCACAGCACGTGCGGCATGCCGACATTCGGGTAGGCGAGGTTGTTCCAGCCCGTGGCCTTGGTGTCGTCGCGGTAGTAGGTGCGCAGGTAGGTGTAGAGGTAGTCCGCACCCGTGCCCATTCCGGCAGCCGACCGCGAGCGTGCAATCAGGGTGAGGTCAGGCGGGTTGCCACCGAACCAATCCTTGGCCTGCTTGGGGTCGAGCGACACCTTCATCGTTTCGCCCACCTTGTCGGTGGCGAACA
>JAIYCN010000108.1 GCA_027487995.1 Rubrivivax sp.
CCCTACTCACGCACGACCAGGCCCGGCAGGTGGCCGACGGCGTCGTCAAGCGGCGCTTTCGCCGTGGGGAAATCGTGGTGGAGCAGGGCCGCAAGAGCAACGCGCTGTTCATCCTGCTCAACGGCCGAGCCCGGGTGCTGACGGCCGACAGCAAGGGGCGCGAGGTCATTCTGGCCGTGCTGGAGGCTGGGGACTATGTCGGTGAAATGAGCCTCATCGACAACGAGCCCCATTCCGCAACTGTACGCGCCGAGGTGCAGACCGACATGCTGGTCTTGGGCCGCCAGGAGTTTTCGCGTTGCCTGCCCGACAGCTCCACCTTGGCGTTTTCGGTGATGCATGGTCTGGTCAAGCGCCTGCGTGCGGCCGACCGGCAAATCGAGTCGCTGGCGCTGCTCGACGTGTACGGCCGCGTGGCCCGCACGCTCATGGAGATTTCCGAAGAAGTCGAGGGTCTGCGCGTCATCCGCACCAAGGTGTCGCGCCAGGACATGGCCAAGATCGTCGGCGCCTCGCGTGAGATGGTCAGCCGCGTGATGAAGGATCTTGAGGAGCGGGGCGTCATCGAAACCCAGGAAGACGGCTCGCTGATCATCCGCCAGGAACCCGTGATCGAGCGCTGAAGCAGCGCATGGGCCGCAGGCGCGCGCTTCGCGCGACAATGCGTCCATGACGATCCCATTGACCGCCCCCAAGGAGCGCGAACGCCGCGCCCGGGGTGGCGAAGCCGACCGCCGCGAACCAGCCGCGTCCTCCGCTTCAGGGCCGGCCTTCAGACCCGTCCGGGGTCACGCTGCTGTGACCAGCCCCGTCAACCGCGGCCCGCGTGCGGGCTGGCTGTTCATCACTGCGGTACTCTGGCTGCTGGCGGTGCTGGCCCTGGCCACCCACCACGCGGGTGATCCCGCCTTCACCACCAGCGGCCGCCATGAGCTGACGCTCAACGCCGTGGGCCGCCTGGGTGCCTGGGCCTCCGATTTCGCTTTGTTCCTGTTCGGCCATTCCGTGTGGTGGCTGCCGCTCATCGTCGCCCGCCACTGGTTGGCGGCCCTGGCGTGGCGCCTGCGTGGCATGCCCGTGGTCGATTCCATTGCATCCGTGGGGGTGCCTGCCGATGAACCCACTGGCGCCCATACGTCGCCCAAGGCCCTGGCCTTGGCTGTTGCGGGCGCCGTGCTGCTGCTGGCCGCCAGCACTTCCCTGGAATGGACACGTCTGTACCACGCCGAACCGGGCATGCCCGGCCATGCCGGTGGCGTGCTGGGTTACTGGCTGGGTCCGTGGTCGATGAAGTGGCTCGGTTTCAATGGTTCAGGCGTCTTCTGGATTGCGTCGCTGGTGGTCGGTCTCGCCTGGGCCTTCGGCTTTTCCTGGCTGAGAGCGGCCGAGCACATCGGCACATGGATTGAAGGGCTGCTGGAAAAGCGCCAGGCTCAACTTGAGCGCGCCGAAGACGTGCGCCTGGGCGAGCAGGCCCTGCGTGAGCGGACTGAAGACGTGCAGGTGGAGCGCCGCATCGAGGAAGAAGAGCACGTTCCCATCGTGATCGAACCTCCTGTGGTCGAGGTTCCCGTGTCCACGCGTGTGGCCAAGGAGCGCCAGAAGCCGCTGTTCCAGGAACTCACCGACACCAAGCTGCCCCAGGTTGATCTGCTGGATTCGGCCCCCTCGCGCCAGGAAACCGTGGCGCCCGAAACCCTGGAGATGACCTCGCGCCTGATCGAGAAGAAGCTGCGCGACTTTGGCGTGGAGGTGCAGGTGGTGGCCGCGTCACCCGGCCCTGTCATCACCCGCTACGAAATCGAACCCGCCACCGGTGTGAAGGGGTCGCAGGTGGTGAACCTGGCCAAGGACCTCGCGCGCTCGCTGTCGCTGGTGAGCATCCGCGTGGTGGAAACCATTCCCGGCAAGACCACCATGGCGCTGGAATTGCCCAATGCCAAGCGGCAGGTCATCAAGCTCACCGAAATCCTCGGCTCGCAGGTCTATGCCGATGCGGGGTCACTGCTCACCATGGGCCTGGGCAAGGACATCGTGGGCCAGTCGGTGGTGGCCGACCTGGCCAAGATGCCGCATTGCCTCGTGGCCGGCACCACCGGTTCGGGCAAGTCCGTGGGCATCAACGCCATGATCCTGAGCCTGCTCTACAAGGCCGAGGCGCGGGACGTGCGGCTCATCCTCATCGACCCCAAGATGCTGGAGATGTCGGTCTACGAGGGCATCCCGCACCTGCTCGCTCCCGTGGTCACCGACATGAAGCAGGCTGCGCACGGCCTGAACTGGTGCGTGGCCGAGATGGAGCGCCGCTACAAGCTCATGAGCAAGCTGGGCGTGCGCAACCTGGCCGGCTACAACAAGAAGATCGCCGAGGCCGCCGAGCGGGGCGAGACGCTCGGCAACCCCTTCAGCCTCACGCCCGAGGAACCTGAGCCGCTGGAGCGGTTGCCCGTCATCGTGGTGGTCATTGACGAGCTGGCCGACCTGATGATGGTGGTCGGCAAGAAGATC
>JAIYCN010000329.1 GCA_027487995.1 Rubrivivax sp.
AGCATCTGCACGGCCCACACAGCACCGCCGATGGCGCCGAAGAGCAGCACGTCGATGATGAGCATGAGCGACACGCCCAAGGCGCTGCGGCCGGTGTAGAAGTGACGCTCAACCCAGTCGTTGGGCGTGTTGTGACCGTACTTGGCCAGCGTCTCCTGGTTCTTGGCTTCGGTGCGGTACAGCTCCGAGCCTTCCAACAGCACGGTCTTGATGCCGCGGGTTTGCGGGCTGTGCGGGTCGTCTTCGGTTTCGCACTTGGCGTGGTGCTTGCGGTGGATGGCCACCCACTCCTTGGTGACCATGCCGGTGGTCATCCACAGCCAGAAGCGGAAGAAGTGCGACGGCAGTGGGTGCAGGTCCAGCGACCGGTGGGCTTGCGAGCGGTGCAGGAAGATGGTCACCGACGCGATGGTGATGTGCGTGACCACCAGCGTGTAAACCACGATCTGCCACAGGCTGGCGCCCAGCAGGCCATCGGCCATCACGTTCACGAATCCCATCCAGAGCTGATAAATGTCCATGTGTGGTCCAAAAAGCGACCGCAGATTCTACCGCCCGGTGGTGGAATCACACACTTTTTCATCCAAATGGGGGCAGCGCCATAAATGGGGTCAGAGTCATTTTTTCTGCGAACAGTCGTGTTCGCGGAAAAAATGACTCTGACCCCATTTATGTCTTCTACGTTTTGGTGAGCACGGCGGCGAAGAAGCCGTCGGTGCCGTGGCGGTGGGGCCACAGGCGCAGGTGACCCTGGGTGGTGAGTTCGGCCGCGGCGGGCACTTTCAGGCGCTCGAGTTCGGCGGCGGCGTCCAGGGCCTTGAAGCTGGGATGGGCAGCCAGGAAGGCGTCTACCGTGGCTTCGTTTTCTTCGGGCAGGACGCTGCAGGTGGCATAGACGAGCCGGCCGCCGGGCTTGAGCAGGCGGGAGGCGCTGGCCAGGATGGCCTGCTGCAGGGCGGCGAGTTCGGTCACGGACTCGGGCTTTTGGCGCCACTTCAGGTCGGGGTTGCGGCGCAAGGTGCCCAGGCCCGAACAGGGCGCGTCCACAAGCACGCGGTCGATCTTGCCCGCCAGGCGCTTGATTCGGTCGTCGCGCTCATGGGCAATCTGCACGGGGTGCACGTTGGACAGGCCGCTGCGGGCCAGGCGCGGCTTGAGCGCAGCCAAGCGATGGCCCGAAGTGTCGAAGGCGTACAGCCGCCCGGTGTTGCGCATGGCCGCGCCCAGGGCCAGCGTCTTGCCACCGGCGCCGGCACAGAAGTCCACCACCATTTCACCGCGATGGGCGTCGGTGAGCAGGGCCAGGAGTTGGCTGCCCTCGTCCTGCACCTCCACATCCCCGCGGTTGAAGACCTCGAGCTTGTTGAGTGCCGGCTTGCCCGGAAGGCGCAGGCCGATGGGTGAATGCGGCGTGGCCTGGCAGGGGAAGCCCTGGGCCTCGAACTCGGCCATCACCGCTTCGCGCTTGGCCTTGAAGGTGTTGACGCGCAGGTCGAGCGGGGCGGGTTCTTCCATGGCCTTGAGGAAGGCCGGCAGTTCATCGCCCAGAACGGCATTCAGGCGGTCCAAGAGCCACGGGGGCATATTGGCACGCACGCGTTCGGGCAGGTTGGCCGTGTCCAGGGCCCGCACCTGCTGCAGCCAGGTCCACTCGGCTTCGGTGCAGGCGGCTTTCAGGTAGGCATCCGTGCCCTGCCAGGCCAGCAGCACCAGGCGGCGCGCCAAGGGCCCCTGCCCCGACTGCACGAGGTGCTGCAGCACCATGCGCTGGCGCAGCACGCGGAAGGTGGTCTCGGCCAGAATGGCGCGGTCCTTGGCGCCCAAGGCCTTGTTCTCGCGGAAGAAGGCGGAGACCTCACGGTCGGCCGGGTGCACCAGCAGCAGCACGCGCTGCAGCAGTTCGGTGGCGTGTTGAACCTGGACCTTGGGATGCATGGGCTGCCCGTTTAGTGAAAGAACAGCGCCTGCGGCGCTCCGTGGCGGTGGCGGACCACGCCGGCTTCAAGCTGGAGTTCGCCGCGCACATGCCAGCCCACGGCCAGCGGCAGCAGTTGGTGCTCGGCCTGCAGCACGCGCTCGGCCAGTGCCTCTTCGGTGTCGTCTTGCTGCACCGGGACCACCCCTTGCGCAATCACGGGCCCGTGGTCCAGTGTGGGGGTGACGTAGTGCACGGTGGCACCCGCAACCTTCACCCCGGCCTGCAGGGCGCGGCGGTGGGTGTGCAAGCCGGTGAAGGACGGCAGCAACGAGGGATGGATGTTGATGAGGCGGCCCTCGTAGCAGCGCACGAACGTGTCGCCCAGCACGCGCATGAAGCCCGCGAGCACCACCACATCCGGTTGGTGCGCTTCGCAGGCCTGAAGCAAGGCGTCATCAAACTCGGACCGGTCGGCGTAGGCCTGGTGGTCCACCACCTGCGTCGGCAGCCCGTGCGCGCGGGCCCATTCCAAGCCGGCGGCCTGGGGGCGGTTGCTGATCACGCTCACCACCTCGGCCGGCCAACCCTGCTCGCGGGCGGCCTGCACCAGCGCGGCCAGGTTGCTGCCGCGGCCGGAGATGAGCACGATGAGGCGTTGAGGCATGGGGCGGGCAGTGTACCGGGCGGTCGCCTCCTACAATTCTTCGATGAATCAACGTGTCCTGACCGGCATCACCACATCCGGCACCCCCCACCTCGGCAACTACGTGGGCGCCATTCGCCCCGCGGTGGCCGCCAGCCGTGAGCCTGGGGTTGAAAGTTTCCTGTTCCTGGCCGACTACCACGCGCTGATCAAGTGCGACGACCCGGCCCGCGTGGCGCGTTCGCGCCTGGAGATTGCCGCCACCTGGCTGGCCTGTGGCCTGGACCCGCAGCGGGTGACCTTCTACCGGCAAAGCGACATCCCCGAAATTCCCGAACTGAACTGGCTGCTGACCTGCGTGACGGCCAAGGGCCTGATGAACCGGGCCCACGCCTACAAGGCCGCCACGGATGTGAACCGCGCTGCTGGGCAGGAAGAGGACGATGGCGTGACCATGGGCCTGTTCTGCTACCCGGTGCTGATGGCCGCGGACATTCTGATGTTCAACGCCCACCGCGTGCCCGTGGGCCGCGACCAGGTGCAGCACATTGAGATGGCGCGCGACATTGCCAGCCGCTTCAACCACCTGTACGGCAAGGGCCGCGAGCTCTTCGTGCTGCCCCAGGCGCAGATTGACGAGGCCGTGGCGGTGCTGCCGGGGCTGGATGGCCGCAAGATGAGCAAGAGCTACGACAACACCCTGCCCTTGTTTGAAGGCGGTGCGCGTGCGCTGCGCGAGACGGTGGCGCGCATCGTCACGGATTCGCGCCTGCCGGGCGAGCCCAAGACCGTGGAGGGCTGCGCGCTGGTGATGATCCATGACAGCGTGGCCACGGCCGATGAACGTGCGGCCTTCCATTCCGACCTTCGGGGCGGGCTGGGCTGGGGTGATGCCAAGGCGCG
>JAIYCN010000362.1 GCA_027487995.1 Rubrivivax sp.
CGCTACATCAACACGCGTCCGGCCATGCCTTTCGTCGAGGCGCCTTCGATCATGAACGAGATGCTGCTGGCCGACCACATCCTGGCCGGCAGCAGCGAACCGCGCCTGCGCCGCTCGGTGATCATGCAGGTGCTGGGCACCTTCCACCACAACTTCGTGACGCACCTGCTGGAAGCGGAGTTGCAGCGGCGCGTGTATGCGCGGGCCGAGGCGGGTGGTTCGATCACCGCGTCCGTGCTCAACGGCCTCAAGGGCGACATCCTGGCCGGCTTTTGGGGCGACACGGTGGAGATTGACGACGGCGCCCGTATGACGTGGATGCGCCAGCCACACTATTACATGGGGTTATACCCCTACACCTACTCCGTGGGGCTGGTGGCGTCGGTGGCGATGGCGCAGCGCATTCGGGAGGAAGGCGGGCCGGCCGTGACGCGTTGGCTGGAAGTTCTAGAGGCCGGCGGAACGAAAACGCCGCTGGAACTGATGGCGCACGCGGGGATCGACATGGGCTCACCCCAACCGATCCATGAGGCCGTGGCCTATGCCGGGCAGCTCATCAATGAGTTGGAAGTGCTGTTCGACTAGACCCCTGCGGACTTGATCACGGCCAGTACGTCCTTGAAACGGGGGTGCCGGCAATCGTGCAGCCACTCGAACAACACCATCTCATGCGTGACGATGGTGGCACCAGCCTGTTGCAGACGCTGCATGGCCGCGGCGTGGTCGCTGGCGCGGCGGGAACCGCAGGCATTGGCCACAACCCACACACGCAAGCCAGCGCGCATCAGGCCCAAGGCGGTTTGCAGCAGGCAGACATGCGCCTCGCAGCCGGCCACCACCACTTCCTGAAGGCCGGGCCGAGCCTGCTGCAGCGCGGGCAGCAGGCCGTCCTCGCAGGCATCGAAGTGCGTCTTGGCCAAGGTGGATTGGCAGGCCGCGCGAATGGCGGGGTCGTTGGGGCCGAGGCCTGCGGGGTTCTGCTCCGTACCCAGAACGGCAATTTCCAAGATTTGTGCGGCCTGGGCCAACAGCAGGCCACGGGCCACCGCCTCCTGGCCTGCGTGGATGGCAGGCATGAGGCGGGTTTGGTAGTCCACCAGGACCAAAGCCGCATGGGCGGCATTCATCGTGTTCATGCCCCGATTCTGATTCGGGTTTAATGCGGGGTGAAGCATTTGGGCGCAAGAGGAGACGGCATGAACGCACCATTGAGTTCAGCAGACCAGGCAGCCACAGCGGCCGCCACCCCGGTGGCCATGATGAGCGGGGCTTATTTCCGCGAGTCCCTGCGCGGCTACACGCCGCGGGTTTTCGTGGATGGCCGCGAGGTGGCCAGCGTGGTGGATGAGCCCGCCCTGCGGCCGGGGGTGAACGCCCTGGCCTACACCTATGACTTTGCGCTGAAGGACGACGTGGCGCCCCTGGCGCTGGCCACACAGAGCAGCCGAGGCCGCGTGGTCCCGCGCATGCTGCATGTGAACGAGTCGGCAGGGGACCTGCTCAACAAGCTGGAAGCCGTGCGCCTGCTGTGCCAGGAAACCGGTTGCGCGCAACGCTACCTGGCGCATGACGCGCTCAATGGTCTGGCACAGGCAACCGCCTGCATTGACGATGCGAAGGGCAGCATCGAGCACCGGGCGCGGTTCAACGCCTACCTGGCGCATGTGCAGGACCACGACTTGGCCTTGGGCATCGCCATGACGGACGCCAAGGGCGACCGCAGCCGCAAGCCGCACCAGCAGGCCAACCCCGACACCTATGTGCATGTGGTGGAGCGCAACGCCAAGGGCATCGTGATCAGCGGCACCAAGGCCATCGTCACCGGTGCGCCCTATATGCACGAGTTCCTGGTGATGCCCAGCCGCAACATGGGGCGGGAAGACGCTGACTTTGCGGTGTGTTGCGCAGTGCGGGTGGACGCGCCGGGCATCACCATCGTCTCTCGTCCCGCTGGGCGGCCCGGAGAAAAGCTGGAACATGGCGCGGCTCTGTTCTCGCAGAAGTACGGGCAGGCCACCGGCGTGGTCATCTTCGACCGCGTGTTCGTGCCCTGGGAACGGGTGTTCTATGAGGGCGAGTGGGAACACAGCCACGTGCTGACCTACAGCTACGCCACGCATCACCGCCACAGTTGCATTGCGGCCCGCGCGGGCTTTGGTGACCTGCTGATTGGCGCAGGTGCGCTGATGTGCGAGGCCAATGGGTTGGACCCCAACGAGAAGGCCAACCTGCGTGAGCCCATGGTGGAGCTGATCACCATCGTCGAAGGCTTCTATGCCTGTGGTGTCGCGGCCAGCGTGTACGCCGAGCGCGACGCTCACAGCGGCACCTTCATGCCCGAGCCGGTGTTCAGCAACATCGGCAAGCTGATGATGGCCACCAAGATCTACGACATGCACCGCTTGGCGCATGAGGTGTCGGGCGGCTTGGTGGTGGCCCTTCCCGGCCCGGACGAGGACCACAACCCGGCCACTGCGGCCACGCTGCAGGAAGTGCTGCAGGCTGCGCCGGGCGTGCCTTACGACAAGCGCATCCAGACCGCGCGGCTCATTGAAGACCTGACGGCTTCGTACCAAGGCGGCTGGTATTCCGTGATCAGCCTGCACGGTGGCGGTTCGCCCGCGGCCATGAAGCAGGAGATATGGCGCAATTACCCGGTGGGGTCGAAGGTGGAGCTGGTGGAGCGGTTGCTGGAGCGCGGTGTGGCGCATGACCCGGCGCGTGCCATCACGAAGAACCGCCAGCCCGGCAAGTGCTGCGACATGGGCTGCACCGCGCCCGGGCAGGCGGTGATGGTGGACATGCCCAAGCCCCGCAACTAGCGTTTTGTTTACCGAAGACGAGAAGCTGCTGATGAACAAGTCTCGATGGGTCACATTCACGTTCACGCCGCGGCCGACCAGCCTGGCGTCCGCCGCCGTTTTGGTGGCAGCCGCCTCACTGGCGGGCTGCAGCACACTGGGCGACACACGCAGCGTTGGCGCCGGCAACGCGCCAAGTCCCAGCGGCCCAGCAGCCTCCACGGCAGAAGCCGCGCCGGTGAAGGGCCCCTGCCCCGCCGTGGATTCCGCAGGCAAATCCCTGAACATGAACCTGCCTGCGGGCACGGTGTGCCACACCGGCACCAACTCGCAGGGGTCGGCCTACATCATCGCGGTGCCGCCCAACTGGAACGGACGACTGGTGCTGCATAGCCATGGCGGACCAGACCTGGCGACCAACGCAGACCGGGCTTCAGAAGTGCTGCAGCGCTGGTCCATCATGGTGCGCGCGGGCTATGCATTGGCCGGCACGGCGTTTCGCCCCGGAGTAGCGGTGGCGCGGGCTGCTGAAGACACCGAACGGCTGCGCGGCATCTTCAAGCGCCACATCGCCAAGCCCAGCATGACCATCCTGCATGGGCAGTCCTGGGGCGCGGGCGTGGCCGCCAAGGCGGCCGAGCTGTACACCCAACAGACCGTGGGCGAGCGCCCCTACGACGCCGTGCTGCTGAGCGCCGGCGTGTTGGGCGGAGGCACGAAGTCCTACGACTTCCGCACCGACCTGCGCGCCGTGTACCAGTACCTGTGCAACAACCACCCGCGCAGCAACGAGGCCCCCTACGACCTGAATCTGGGATTCCCGGCGGGACAAAGCGCGCCGAACAACGCCAACTTGAGCGCCCGGGTAAATGAGTGCCTGGGCCTGAACCTGCCGCGTGACCAGCGCAGCCCCGAGCAGACGCGCAAGGTGGAGACCATCACGCGCGTGATCAAGATCAGCGAAGGCAACATCGTGGGCCACTTGAACTGGGCCACGCGCCACTTCCAGGACATCAGCCAACGCCACGGCGGCAGCCCCTTCGGCAACATGGGCGCCGTGTATTCAGGACTCCCCGACGCGGCGGCCATGACCGCCTTGAACGCCGGCGTGCCGCGCTTTCGTGCCAACCCCGAAGCCTACCGCCGCTTCGCCCAGGATGCGGACTTCGCCGGGCGCATCCCAGTCCCCGTGCTGACGGTGAAGTGGGTGAACGACCCAATCGCCTTCGTGGAGTTGGACGCCGAGTTCAAGTCGATCATGGACAAGGCCGGGGCGAGTGACCGGCTGGTGCAGACCTTCACGAAGAGTGCCGAGTCGCACAGCTACATCAGCGATGCCGTGTTCGTGACCTTGATGTCGACGCTGACGCAATGGGTGGAGAAGGGGCGCAAGCCCACGCCTGAGGGAATTGCGGCGGCCTGCCCTTCGGTCATGGGAACCTTTGGCTCCGGTGTGGGTTGCAGTTTTGACGCGGGCTATGTGGTGCCGCCGTTGAATTCGCGGGTGCCGGAGCGGCAGCGGCCGACAAACTGACGCCGTCTGCCCCGCTCAGGGGCGGCGCCGCTTCACCGTTTCCGGCAAGCTCCACCACACCAGGGCGGCCAGCAGAAACGCCACCGCCGCCAGGCTCATCACAGGTGCCAAGCCAAAGGCCTGTGCCAGCGGTGCGGTGATCAAGGGTGCCGTCATGCTGATCACACGGCCCCAATTGAAGATGGAGGCGGCCGTGGATCGCAGATGGGAGGGGTAGAGCTCGGACATCCAGGGGCCCCAAATGGCACTGCATGACAGCGCGATGCCGTAGAGGAACCCGATGAACTCCAGGGCACCGACGCTGACGGGGGCGAACAGATAGATGGGGATGAGGGCGGCGCAACCCACGAAGCCCGACGCGGCGATGCGCCGACCCCAGTGGTCGCTCAGCCAACCCCAGGCCAGGGCCCCGATCGCGCTGCCGATGAATTGCCAGCCGACGATGTCGCCGACAGCCGTGTCCGGCACTCCACGCTCGGTGCGCAGGAAGGTGGTGGCCCAGCCGGTGAAGGCCTGGTAGGCAAAGAAGTTCAGGCCGCTCATGAGCGCCAGGAAGATGGTCTGCCGCCGCACGCCAGGGCGAAACAACTCCATCACCGGCAAGGTGCTGCTCGCCGTGGTCTGACCGCCGACCATCCCGTCCATGGGCACCAGGCGGCGATCATCCGGCACCAGGGCAAGCGCCAGAAAGGCCAAGGCCACCGGGACGGCGCCCGCATACAGCATGAGCTGCCAGTCAAGCCCCGCGCGGAATACCGCCGAAGACACGAATCCCAGGGCTGAGACCGCGAGGTTGTAGGTGCAGAACACCACGCCGGCAATGCGCCCGCGAACTTCGCGTGCAAACAGCCCCGAGTAGATGCCCACAGCAATGGGGAACATCGAGCCCATGAAGAAGCCGAGGTACAGGCGCTGCGCGACGAGGCCGGCGTAGTCCGTGACCGCCAGCGCGGCCAGCAGACCCGAGCCGAACCCGATCATGGAGATGACCAAGGCGTTGCGGCGCCCGATCTTGTCGGCCACCTGCCCCATCACCACCGCACCGACCAGCGCACCAATCGACTGCAACGTGTAGGCTGAACCCGATTGCGTGAGGGTCAGGCCCAGGCTGTCCTTGATGTACGGCCGCAGGATGTCGATCGTGTTCCAGGACCACGCATAGAAGAAATAGGCCACCAGCAGAAAGGCCAGGGCCAGGGCCCTTCTGGGCAGGCCCAGTTCATCAGCGCGGACATGGGGGAGCCCCACGCGCTCCTGCGCCGATTCACTCATGCGCCGTAGGCCTTGGACGCGATGGTCGCCCCCTCCGCCATCGCCGCGAACTTGGCATAGACGATGTCCGCATCCACAGCCCCGAATCCTGCAAAGGTTCCAAATCCGCAGTCGGTACCGGCCATCACCCGGTCCGGACCCACGATGTCGGCGAAACGCTTCAAGCGTTGAGCCACCAGGCGCGGATGCTCCACGAAATTCGTGGTCGAGTCCAGCACACCAGGGATCAGGATCTTGTCATCTGGGATGAGATGGCGCATCTCGGCGATCGTCTCCCATTCATGCGCATGGCGTGGATTGGACGTCTCGAACAGGAGACCTTGGGGTTTGGCCTTCATCACGATGGGAAGGATGGTCGACAGCGGAACATCCTTGTGGTGCGGGCCTTCATAGTTGCCCCAGCAGACATGCATGCGCACACGATCAGCCGGAATGGCCACGAGCGCCTCGTTGAGAGCTTCCACATGGCGCTCGATGCGCCTGAGGTAAGCCCCTTCCTCCAGGTCCTTGTACATCATGTGGCGCCCCAGACCCAGGTCCGGAGAGTCCAACTGCAGCATCAGACCCGCATCCACAATGGCGTGGTACTCGTGACGCAGCGCATGTGCAAGCGCTTGCAGATACTCGTCGTCGTCTCGGTAATGCTGATTGGGTTGGAACAGCGCGACCACGCCGGGTGAGGCCGCGTTCATGAACATGGCCTTGGCACCGTGGCGCTGCGCGGCGGCCTTCAGATGGGCGATGTCGTGTTCCAGCGGAAGAAGCGACTTCACCTGGATGGGGCCCACACAGCAGGGCCGGCGGTAGGTGGGCGTGCCGCCGCTGGACGCCAGCCGCTTCATGAAGCCTGGAAACTCCAGAAGGTCGGCAGGCGTGCGCCGGTCGCTGTCGCCGTCAAACCCGGTGTAGCGGTCCTTGATGTAGGTGGCGTAGCTGATCTTGCTCATCTCGCCGTCACTGACCACGTCGATGCCGGCCTGCACCTGCCGGTTGACGGCATCGTCCACGGCCGAGCGCATCGTGCTGTTGAATGCGGTGTCATCCACCGCTTCCCCGCGTTCACGCGCAAAGATGAGATCCACCACGGCCTGACTGCGCGGCAGCGAACCGACATGCGTGGTGGGGAAATAGCGGCGATCAGCCATCATCAGCCTTCGGGAATTGCGGTCAGCCGGAGCGGGGAAAGGCCATGAGCCTCACCCCGCGCCCGGCAGGTTCAGAACTTGCTGTAGGTCAGCTTGATGCCCATCATGCGGGGAGGAGCGGCGCTGACCTGAAGCGCGCCACCACCGCCCCAGACGAAGCGGTTGATGGTCTGCTTGTCGGTGGCGTTGTCCACGAAGCCCAGCACCGACCACTGCTCGTTGATGCGCCAGTTGAGCTTGAGGTCGACCTTCGTGAAGGCGTCCTGCTTCTCGATACCGGCATTGGTGGGCTGGCCGTAGAAACCACTGTTGTAGCTCAGGACCACCATGGGTGAGAGGCGACCGCCACCGGCCAGGCCGATGTCGTGCCGCAGGAAGAAGGACCCCTGTGAGCGCGCAGCGTAGGGGATTTGATTGCCCGACAGGTCACAGCCATAGGCCGCCGCAGGCTGGCCCGCGCCACCGGTGCCGGGCACCACACCGCACTTATAGCCCGGTGCGAAGAGACGACGCTGGCCGGCGGGTGCGATGACCACACCGTTGGCGTCGGTCTGCGGAGCCGAGGCATTCGGGTCGGCCACCAGGATGGAGGTGCCGAACGGCAGGGCCACATCCGGGAAGCTCGTGTATTTCGCGTCCAGCAGCGACAAGGTGCCACCCAGCGTGGTGGCACGGGAAGCGCGCCACTCCAGTTCGGCCTCGATGCCCTTCGCTCGGGCCTTGGCGGCATTGAAGATGGCCGAGATGGTGGTGTTGCCCACGGGAATCTGGCGCTGTTCCTGCAGGTTGGTGTAGTCGTTGTTGAAGGCTGAGACGTTGAGCTGCAAGGTGTTGCGCAGGAAGCGGTTCTTGGAGCCCACTTCCATGGCCACGACCTCTTCGGGCTTGAACGTACGCGCAGACTCCAGGGCCTGACCCGAATTGAAGCCGCCCGAGCGGAAACCGTTGGAGACGGTGACGTACACGAGCTGGTCCTTGTTCAGCTCATAGTCCAGCGCCAGGCGGCCGGTGCTCTTGGTGAAGGTGGCGTCGCGGTAGGTGGCACCGGTAGCCGTGTTCGTGCCGGGCAGGCAGTTGAAGCCGGGGCGTGCCGGGGAGTCCAGGCAGTTGCTGACGCCGGCTGCACCATAGGCCGATGCCGGTGGCAGCGAAGTGTCCAGGGTGATGAGGTTTCCATCCGGCGCACCGGCTGCATTGAGCGGCAGCACCGCATTGGCGTTGGCGAACTTGAAGGACTTGAGGTCACGCGTGTGACGCGCACCGGCCGTCAGCGTGAGCGCCGGCGTGAGCTTGTAGTTGAGTTGGCCGTAGACCGCACGGGAATCCGTCTCGGGCATCTGGTTGTCGTAGAAGCCCGCACCGTTCTGTGCCAGGGACAGCGGCGAAGCCAGGGCGCCGGAGCGAATGGTGCGCGGAAGCTGCTGGTTGATGAAGGTGCCGCGCAGCTCATCCTTGAACAGGTACACGCCCGCCACATACCCCAAGGGACCCTTGTTGTCCGACAGGATCTGGAACTCCTGGGAGAAGGTCTTGGCGGCCGTGGCCTGGTAGTCGATGGCGATGGTGGAGGCCGAGAAGTCGGAGTCTGAAGTCCGGGTGGCCACGAAGTCGGCATA
>JAIYCN010000385.1 GCA_027487995.1 Rubrivivax sp.
CAAGGTGCTGTCGGGCGGAGAGCAGCAGCGCGTGGCCCTTGCCCGTGCGTTCGTGGTGAAACCCGCGCTGTTGCTGGCAGATGAGCCCACGGGCAGCCTGGACTTCGCCACGGGCGAACGCATCATGGACCTCATCTTTCGCATGAACCGCGACGAGGGCACCACGCTGGTCATGGTGACGCACGACCAAGCGATTGCGGCCCGATGCGATCGCCGGCTGGTGATCGATGCGGGCCGCCTGAGTGAGCCGGGCCGCTGAGCGGCCCGGATTGTGGAGGTCAGGGGGTGAACTTGAAGTCCGTCTTGGCCTTGTCGCGCAAGCCCTGCTGATAGGCCTGCAACTTATTCTGCGTCATCTGCTGAACGATGCGGTCACGCACCTCCTCAAGGGGAGGGAACTGCGCCTCACGCGTGTCTTCGAGGCGAATGATGTGCCAGCCAAACTGTGAGCGCACCGGCTCGCTGGTCTCACCTTTCTTCAACTTGGCCATGGCCTGACCGAATTCAGGCACGTACGACTCGGGGCGGGCAAAGTCGAGGTCGCCACCACGCTGGGCCGAGCCCGGATCCTTTGAGTTTTTCTTGGCCAGTTCCTCGAAGTTGGCGCCGCCCTTGAGCTGGGTGGCCAGCGCCTTGGCCTCGTCTTCCTTTTCCACGAGGATGTGGCGGGCACGGTACTCGGTACCCTGAACCTGGGCCTTGATCTTCTCGTACTCGGCCTTCACTTCCGCGTCGGTGGGCGGGTTCTTGCGCTGCCAGTCGGCGAACAGTTCGCGGATCAGCAGCGTCTGGCGCAGCAGTTCCATCTGGCTTCTGTAGTCCGGCGTGGCCGCAATGCCGCGCTTTTCGGCTTCCTGGGCGAAGATCTCGCGCAACACCACCTCTTCACGCACGCGGGCTTCCAGATCCGGCGTCACCGGCTGGCCGCTGCGGCTGGCCTGCTGCATGAGCGCGTCCACTCGGGACTTGGGAACGGGCTTCCCGTTGACGGTGGCCACGTTTTGGGCGGACGCCCACAGCGGAGCGGCAGCCAGCGCTGCCAAGATCAGGAACTTCTTGTTCATTGGGGGAGAGGTCAGTCGTGCGGGCTGCGGGCCTGGATGGCCAGGGCGTGGATGCCCGATTGAATCAAGCCCTGCAAAGCATCATACACAAGGCGGTGTCGTGCCACCCGGCTGAGTCCCTCAAACCGGATACTGACGATTCTCACGGTGTAGTGACCGCCCTCGCGCGCTCCAGCGTGGCCGGCATGGAGGTGGCTGTCGTCCTGCACGTCCAGTTCAAGAGGTTGCAGTGCCTCGCGAAGGGTTGCTTCAATGGCTGCGCGGCCAGCTCGCGGCGCCTGCATGCCGGTGTCGACCGTGTTCATTGCATCGTCCCTTCGTCGTCCTGCAGATACCGCGAAACCCACAAAGCTTGCGCCACGGAGAAGGCCAGCATCAGGCCCATGCCGCCGAAGAGCTTGAAGTTCACCCACACCGCGGTATCGAAGGTGTAGGCCACCCACAGGTTCAGCAGTCCCATGCAAGCGAAGAAAGCAGCCCAGGCCCAATTGAGCTGCGTCCACACGGCGTCCGGCAGCTTCATCTGTTGACCCAGCAGGCTGCGCAGCAGATTGCGCCGCCACAGCAGTTGCCCCAGGGCCAGCGCGGCGGCCATCACGCCGTACAGCACCGTGGGTTTCCACTTGATGAAGGTTTCGCTGTGGAACCAGACCGTGGCCGCGCCCAGGCCAACCACCAGCACCAGGCTCACCCACAGCATCGTCTCCACTTTGCGTCCGCGCGCCAGCGTCCAGCCCACTTGCGCCGCCGTGGCCAACATGACCACCACGGTGGCCAGCAGCACCGGCGCGACGCTGGTGCCCACCTGCCCACCCTGAACCAGAAAGCCCAGGTGTGAAGACGCCCAATCCGCCGCTTCATCCGGCCGACCCTCCGCCCACTTGAAGGTGGCGAAGAACAGGATGATGGGCAGGAAGTCCAGCAGCAGCTTCAAGCCCGGTCTCCCGAGGGCTCGCCCGATTGCGCTGCGTCGCCTGCATCCCCGCTGCCCAGCTCTTTGGGTGAAAAGGCCAGGGACGCCGAGTTGATGCAGTAGCGCAGCCCGGTGGGCTGCGGCCCGTCGTCGAACACATGTCCCAGATGGGCGCCGCACTGCCGGCACCGGACCTCCACGCGGACCATGCCATGGCTGTGGTCGGCCAGTTCCTCGATCACCTCACCATTGACCGGTTCCCAATAGCTCGGCCAGCCGCAGCCGGCGTCGAACTTGCTGCGCGAGTTGAAGAGGCGTGTGCCGCAGCAGACGCAGTCGTAGTGACCGCGGTCCCAGTGGTCCCAGAAGCGACCTGTGAAGGCCCGCTCCGTCGCGGCACGCCGCGTCACCTGGTACTCGATCTCGTCGAGTTGTTCACGCCACTGTGCATCCGTTTTGCGCGTGGGATAGCGGGGATCGTCCGTGTTGGGCATAAGGTTGGGTGTGCGCTCAAGATCAACACAGCCGTCTTGCGCACACTCGGGTTTGGATGAGGGTGGCGAAGTGTAGGCAAGAAGGGCCCTTCGGATACCCCCGGACCCGGAGGGGATGATCACCCGTTTTGCGGGTATGCCCTGAGGCCTAGGGATTGTGGGTTCCGGTACCTTTCGGGCCCACAACTTCACCGTTCCCGTTGGTACCGAAAGGAGAACTCCCAGATGAACCGCTTCAACCGCACGATCTTGGCCGCCTCGCTGGCCACGGGCCTGGCCTTCAGCGCCGGCCTGGCCCACGCTCAAAAGGGGGAAACCGTCAAGATCGCCTGGATCGATGCGCTGACTGGCCTAACCGCCGCCACCGGCAAGAACCAACTGCAGGGCTTCCAATTCCTGGCCGAGCAGTTCGGCAAGAGCAACCCCGCGGGCGTGAAGTTCGAGATCATGCCCTTCGACAACAAGCTCAGCCCGCAGGAAACCGTCAGCGTGTTGCAGGCCGCCATCGACAAGGGTGTACGCTATGTGGCCCAGGGTACCGGCACCGGCCCGGCCACGGCCATCATCGACTTCCTGACTCGCTACAACGAGCGCAACCCCGGCAAGGAAGTCCTGTTCCTCAATTACGCCGCTGTCGACCCTGCACTGACCAACGAGAAGTGCAGCTTCTGGCACTTCCGCCTGGATGCCGACACCTCCATGAAGATGGAGGCGCTGACCACCTTCATGAAGGACCAGAAGGACATCAAGAAGGTCTACCTCATCAACCAGAACTACGCCCACGGGCACCAGGTGGTGAAGTACGCCAAGGAGAACCTGGCCCGCAAGCGCCCCGATGTGCAGATCGTCGGTGAGGACCTCACCCCGCTGGCCCAGACCCGGGACTTCGCCCCCTACATCGCCAAGATCAAGGCCTCGGGCGCCGACACCATCGTGACCGGCAACTGGTCCTCCGACCTGACGCTGCTGGTCAAGGCCGCGCAGGACGCGGGCCTGGACGCCAAGTTCTACACCTACTACGCCTCCGTGAGCGGCACGCCCACCGCCATGGGAGCCAAGGCTGAAGGCAAGGTGTACCAGGTTGGCGTCATGTCCTACGAGTCTCCCGAGGCTCGCAAGATCATGGACGCCTACAAGGCCAAGTTCAATGACGACTTCTACACCGCGCAGATCTTCAGCGCCTACCAGTTGTTGACGGCCGCCATGGTCAAGGCCAAGAGCACCGACCCGCTGAAGGTGGCCTTCGCATTGGAGGGTCTTGACGCCAAGGGCCTGAGCGGCGAGATGCAGATGCGCAAGACCGACCACCAGCTGCAGCAGCACGTGTTCATCAGCCGCTGGGAGAAGGCCGGCGCCAAGCCCAACGACTACAGCGTGGAGAACACGGGCTACAACTTCCGCACGGTCAAGACCTACGAGCCCTATGTGGCCAGCACGCCGACGTCCTGCCAGATGAAGCGCCCCAATCCGCGCTGAGTCTGCTTTTGTTCTCTCCGGGCCCTGGAGACGAGAGTCTGCAGGGCCCTTTTTGCGGATGACCGCCCGTGGATCAAGTCCTCATCAACATCCTCAATGGCCTGAGCGCCGGCCTGCTGCTGTTCATGCTCAGCTCGGGCCTGACGCTGATCTTCAGCATGATGGGGGTGCTCAATTTCGCCCACACCAGCTTCTACATGGTGGGGGCGTATCTGGCCTACACCATGTCCCAGGCCATCGGCTTCTGGCCGGCCTTCCTGGTGGCACCGCTGGTGGTGGGGGTGATGGGGGCTTTGTTTGAACGGTATGCGTTGCGCAAGGTCCACAAGTTCGGGCACGTGCCGGAGCTGCTGGTCACCTTTGGCCTGTCCTATGTGGTCCTTGAAGTGGTCAAGCTGATCTGGGGCCTGTCCAACGTGCCGTTTTCGCCGCCTGAAATTCTTCAGGGTTCGGCCTTCACCGTGATCCAGTCCAGCCAAAGCGGCTTGGGCTTCATGTTCGGCGCGGCACCCAAGGAGATCTGCGCCAGCACCGAAGCCGTCAAGGTGGCGTGCTCCACGTTCCCGGCAGCCCGGTTCTTCATCATGGCCGTGGCGGTGGTGATGCTGCTGTTCCTGTGGCTGCTGCTCACGCGTACCCGCATCGGCCTGGTGATCCAGGCCGCGCTCACGCACCCCGAAATGGTCGAGGCCCTGGGCCACAACGTGCCCCGGGTGCTGATGCTGGTGTTCGGCAGCGGCTGTGCACTGGCCGGGCTGGCTGGGGTGATCGGGGGCATGACCTTCATCACCGAGCCTTCGATGGCCGCCATCGTCGGATCCATCGTGTTCGTGGTGGTGGTGGTGGGCGGCATGGGCTCCCTTGCCGGCGCCTTCGTGGGCTCGTTGGTCATCGGCCTGCTGCAGACGCTGCCGTTGACCGTCGACCGGTCGCTGGCCGACGCCGCGCGCTCCATCGGCTGGGCCGTCACACCCGAGACTTTCGGTTATCCCTTCCTCAAGATCACACTGGCGCAGGCAGCACCCATCCTGCCTTATCTGCTGCTGGTGCTGATCCTGATCTTCCGACCCAAGGGCCTGCTGGGCACCCGTGAGGACTGACCCGGGGACCACGACAACATGACCATCGATGTAACCCGCCCCGCGTACCACTTCAAGCCGCTGAACGTCGGCCGCTGGATCGTCTGGGGCCTCTTCGCCTTGCTGCTCATCCTGGCCCCGAAGGTGTGGACCAGTGGCTTTGCGCTCACCATGCTCTCGCAGATGGGCATCGCCATCATTGCCTGCCTGGCCTACAACATGATCTTGGGGCAGGGCGGCATGCTCAGCTTCGGCCATGCGGTGTACAGCGGACTCGGTTCCTTCCTGGCCATCCACACCCTGAACATGGCCTCCGCCGGCAAGTTAAGCATCCCGGTGAGCCTGATTCCCTTGGTGGGAGGCCTCGCCGGCCTGTTCTTTGCCATGCTGCTGGGCTACGTCACGACCAAGAAGTCAGGCACCACCTTCGCGATGATCACGCTGGGCGTGGGTGAATTGGTGTGGTCCATGTCGCTGATGCTGCCGGAGTTTTTCGGCGGCGAAGGCGGCATCTCGGGCAACCGGGTCGTGGGTGAGCCCTTCCTGGGCATCACCTTCGGCCCGCAGATCGAGGTGTACTACTTGATTGCGGTGTATTGCTTCATCACCACCGCCGCCATGTTCGCCTTCACTCGCACCCCGCTGGGACGCATGCTGAACGCCGTGCGCGACAACCCCGAGCGGGTGGAGTTTGTGGGCTACGACACGCAGATGGTGCGTTTCCTGGCCTTCATGGCCTCAGGGTTCTTCGCTGGCATCGCGGGTGGCCTGGCTGCCATCAACTTCGAGCTGGTCACCGGTGAGGTGGTGGGCGCACACCGCTCGGGCGCCTACCTGCTCTTCGTGTTCCTCGGCGGGGCCACCTTCTTCTTCGGGCCCATCA
>JAIYCN010000044.1 GCA_027487995.1 Rubrivivax sp.
CGGCCGGACGGGACCGGGCCCTACCGCAAGGCGACCTTCGGGAAGGGCGTGCACGAGGGCGCGGTGTACATCGTGGCGGGCAGCTCCGGGAAGATCACGGGCAAGACCGAGAAGACGGCGGCGCGCGGCTTCCTCGACCACCCCGCGATGTTCCTCTCCCTTTACCGGCTGGGTTCGCTGGTGCTGGACGTCGACGGCAACCGGCTGGACGCGGCCTTCCTCACGGAAAAGGGCGAGCGGCTCGACCACTTCACGATCCTGAAGGGCAAGTGAGTCCCGCCGTGTCGCCTTCCCTTCCCTTGCGCGCGGCCGGTTGCGCCTCCCTTTCCGGCTGATGCTGCCTTCACGCTCGGGTTCGTTCCCGCTCTTCCGGTTCGCGGGCGTCCGCGTCTACCTCCACTGGTGGTGGTTCCTGTTCGCCGCGATCGATCTGAGCGTGCGGACCCGCGCGTACACGTCGTTTGCGTGGAACGTGGCCGAGTACCTGTCGCTCTTCGGCATCGTGCTGCTGCACGAGTTCGGCCACGCCCTCGCGTGCCGGCAGACCGGGGGCAAGGCGGACGAGATCATCCTCTGGCCGCTGGGCGGGGTGGCGTTCGTGCAACCGCCCCCGCGGCCGGCGGCTGAGCTCTGGAGCATCGCGGCCGGCCCCTTGGTCAACGTGCTCCTGGTCCCGGTGATCCTCGGGTTCTCGTGGGCGCGGGGGGAGTTTGGCTGGGGGTTGGACAGCCCCGATTACCGGCGCTTCCTCAGCGCGCTGTTCTGGATCAACGCGGGCCTGCTGGCGTTCAACCTCGTGCCCGTGTACCCGCTCGACGGCGGGCAGATCCTGCGGTCGATCCTCTGGTTCTTCGTCGGCCGGGCGCGCAGCCTCCGCATCGCCGCGATCTCCGGCGCGGTCGGCGTCGTCGCGCTCGCCGCCACGCTGCTCGTGCTGCAGCCGCAGCGCTGGCTCTTCACGCTGCTCATCACCGGTTTCCTTGGGTCGCATTGCCTGAGCGGCTTCCGCCATTCCCGCCAGTTGCAGGCGCTCGAACGCCTGCCGCGCCACCCGGGTTTCACCTGCCCCGAGTGCCGGATGTCGCCGCCCGGCGGGCCGCTGTGGCGCTGCGCCGGCTGCCACCAGGGCTTCGATCCGTTCTCCACCGGCGGTGTCTGCCCGCATTGCCGGACGCCCCGCAGCGTCATCCCGTGCCCGCATTGCGGCACCGATCATCCCGCCTCCGCGTGGGGCCTCGCCCCGCGCCGCGGCGCCGACCCGCGGGTGATCGACGTCTGAAGGCCCTCCCCATGCCCTCCGCCCGGCTCCTCCCCGTCCTGCTCTCCCTCGCCGCCGCGCTGTCCGCCGCCACGCCGCCGGGCACCCCCGAGGCCCCGGGCGCGGTGGCGCCGGCCGCCGCCCGTTACGAGGCGGGTCCCCGCACCCGCGACGGGATCGGCAAGTATTACTTCGGCCGCGAAATCTCCCAGGTGATGGGTCACCTCGGGGCCGGCTGGCTCGAGCGGTCCGAGCGCGAGGAGGAGGAGCGCACCGACCTGCTGCTCGAGGCGCTGCGCCTGCGGCCGGGCGACGTGGTGGCGGACTTCGGCGCCGGCAGCGGGTACTTCACCTGGCGGATGGCGCAGCGCGTCGGGCCCGGCGGGCGCGTCCACGCGGTCGAGGTCCAGCCGCTGATGCTGGAATTGCTCCAGGCCAACGTCGCGCGGCGCGGGGTCGCCGAGCGCGTGCTGCCGGTGCTCGGCACCGCGCGCGATCCCGGGCTGCCGGAGGGTGCGCTCGACCTGATCCTGCTGGTGGACGTCTATCACGAATTGGAATTCCCGTTCGAGGTCACGGCGGCGCTGGCGCGGGCGCTCAAGCCGGGCGGCCGGCTGGTGCTGGTCGAGTACCGCGGGGAGGATCCGGAGGTGCCGATCAAGCCGCTGCACAAGATGACCGTTGCGCAGGTGCGGCGGGAGATGGCGGTGCACCCGCTGGAATTCGTCGAGAACCTCGGCGTGCTGCCGCGCCAGCACTTGCTGGTCTTCCGCCGGCCGGCGTCCGCGCGGTGATCAGGCCCGCGCCCGGCGGGCGGCGAGCAGGTTGTCCGCCGTGTACAGGGCGAGCGCGGCCCAGATGAAGCCAAACCCCAGCGCCCGTTCGCGCGCGAACGGCTCCCGGTAGACCCAGACGCCGATCACCAGCTGCACCGAGGGCGCCAGATATTGCAGCAGGCCCAGCGTCGAGAGCCGGATCCGGCGCGCCCCGTAGCCGAACAACAGCAGGGGGATGGTGGTGATCACCCCGGCGCTCAGCAGCAGCAGGTGCGTCGCGCCGTCGACCCGGCCCAGCGCCCCGTGCCCGGCCACCCATCCCCACCCGAGGACCGCCGCCGCCAAGGGGAGGAAGAGCAGCGTTTCCAGCGTGAGCGCCGGCAGGGCGTCCAGCGGGGACTGCTTCCGCAGCAGGCCGTAGCCGCCCCAGGTCGCTGCCAGGGCGAGGGCGATCCACGGCGGCCGGCCCACCTGCGCCATCATCACCGCCACCCCGGCCGCCGCGCTGGCGATCGCCACCCACTGCGCCCGCCGGAGCCGCTCCTGCAGGATGAACCGCCCCGCCGCCACGTTCACCAGCGGCACCAGGAAGTAGCCGAGGCTCGTCTCGATCACGTGGCCGGTGTTCACGCCCCAGACGTACACCAGCCAG
>JAIYCN010000123.1 GCA_027487995.1 Rubrivivax sp.
AGGCGCCGCGAAGTTGGCCGCAACGGCCACCGTGACCTCGGCGGCGTGTGCACACAGGCTGCTTGAGCCCAACACGAGCGCCATGAACACCGCTCTGGCGGTGCGGGGAATGGATCGAACGAAAGGCTTCACCGCGGACACACTCGGCGGGTTTCGGTCAGGCGAAAGTCAGGCGTAAAAATGGCCCGATTCCGCGAAGACACCGGGCCTTGTGTGCGCGAGTGCGCGAGTGCGCAATTGCGCAACCGCGCGAGGCTTACTTCGCGCCAGCCAGGATCCAGGCGGCCAGCTTCTGCGCATCGGCGTCGCTGAGCTGAGCCTGAGCGGGCATGGGAATTTGACCCCACTTGCCCGCACCACCGGCCTTGATGCTCTTGGCCAGGGTGGCCTCGGCGTCCTTCTGGCCGGCGTACTTCTTGGCCACTTCCTGGAAAGCCGGGCCGAGCACCTTGGTGGCCACGGCGTGGCAGCCCATGCAGGCGTTCTTGTTGGCCATTTCCATGTTGGCGAACGCCGGCGCAGACAGCACCAGCAGCGACAGGCCGATTGCCTTGATCATCTCGAACTTCCTTTCATGCCGGGGTGGCCCACCCACCCACCGGTGCCGCATTTTGCGGCATTCGGCATGACGAAAGCTGACAGCTTTTCGGCTCACCCACACTCAAGCCATGCCCAATGCACGCTTTCGGCGCTCCATCATGCGCCAGATGAAGGGGGTGAAGATGAGCTGCATGGCCAGTTCCATCTTGCCGCCGGGCACCACGATGGTGTTGGCACGGCTCATCCAGGAGTTGTCGATCATCGACAGCAGATACTGGAAATCGATACCCTTGGGCTTGGCAAATCGGATGACCACCATGCTTTCGTCCGCGCTGGGGATGTCACGTGAAATGAAGGGGTTGGACGTGTCCACCACCGGCACGCGCTGGAAGTTCACATGGGTGTGCTCGAACTGTGGGCAGATGTAGTGCACGTAGTCGGGCATGCGGCGCAGGATGGTGTCGGTCACGGCCTCTTGCGTGTAGCCGCGCAGGTGCTTGTCGCGCCAGAGCTTCTGGATCCATTCCAGGTTGATGACCGGCACCACGCCGATGAGCAGGTCTGGGTAGCGGGCCACGTCGTGCTCGGGTGTGCGAACAGCGCCGTGCAGCCCTTCGTAGAACAGCATGTCGGTGTCGGGCGGCAAGTCTTCCCAGGCGGTGAAGGTGCCAGGGTCCTGCTGGTAGGGGGCGGCTTCCTCGGGGTTGTGCAGGTACTTGCGTATGCGCCCTTGGCCGCTTTCGCCGTACGTGCGGAACAGGGTCTCGAGTTCGCCGAAGAGGTTGTTGTCTGGCCCGAAGTGGCTGAAGTGCTTGTTGCCGTCGCGCTCGGCCTCGGCCTGGCGCTTCTTCATCTCCAGGCGTTCATAGCGGTGAAAGCTGTCGCCCTCAACGATACCGGCCTTCACGCCTTCGCGGCGGAAGATGTTGGAGAAGGTGCGGGTCACGGTGGAGGTTCCCGCCCCTGAGGACCCGGTAATGGCGATGATGGGGTGTCGTTCTGACATCACGCGCCCCTCGTCCAAGGAGTACCTTGGCCGATCCCCCGAGCGGATGCGGAACGGCTTGGGGCGGCCCGGCGCTCGTCCCGCTCGGCTTCGATGCGAAGGTGGTGGTGCATAGTCAATCCCTGAAGAGGCTGCGCTCGGCAAACAGCGGCGTTTCGAAGTCGGCCTTCTTCAGTGGCAAGGGTTCGTCGTGGTAACGCTCGATGCGCTCGACTTCATTCTTGGAACCGAAGACCAGCCCGATGCGCTGGTGCAGGGATTCGGGCTTGATCTGCAGCACCGGGCCTCGGCCCGTACTGGCGCGCCCACCGGCCTGCTCCATCAGCATGCCGATGGGGTTGGCCTCGTACAGCAGGCGCAGGCGGCCCGGCTTGCTGGAGTCCTTGGTGTCGCGCGGGTACATGAAGACGCCGCCTCGCATGAGGATGCGGTGCGCCTCGGCCACCATGGACGCGATCCAGCGCATGTTGAAGTCCTTGCCGCGCGGGCCGGTCTTGCCGGCCAGGCATTCGTCCACATAGCGCTTGACGGGCGGCTCCCAGAAGCGGCTGTTGGACGCGTTGATGGCGAACTCCTGCGTTTCAGCGGGCACCATGACGTCGGGGTGCGTGAGCTTGAATTCGCCGAGGTTGGGGTCCAGCGTGAAGCCATGCACGCCGCTGCCCACGGTGAGCATGAGCATGGTGGTGGGCCCGTAGATGGCGTAACCCGCAGCCACCTGTTGCGTACCGGGCTGCAGAAAGTCCTCTACCGTGAGCTTGCGCGTGCCATGGGCCACTTCAGGCGGGGCGCGCAAGACAGAGAAGATGCTGCCCACGCTCACGTTCACGTCGATGTTGGAAGAACCATCCAGCGGGTCGAAGACCAGCAAGTACTTGCCGCGCGGGAAACTGGCCGGGATGGCGTAGGGCTCTTCCAATTCCTCACTGGCCATTCCGGACAGATGCCCGCCCCACTCGTTGGCGCGCAGGAATATGTCGTTGCTGATCACATCGAGCTTCTTCTGCACCTCGCCCTGCACATTGACCGTGTTGCCGTGGTTGCCCATGACGCCGCCCAATTCACCGAAAGCCACACTGCGCGCGATCGCCTTGCAGGCCAGGGCCACATCGAGGATGAGGGCATTGAAGTCACCGCTGGCACTGGGGTAGCGGCGCCGTTCCTCGATAAGGAATTGGGTGAGGGTGGAGCGTTGGGAAAGCGGCATGGGGCGGGTTCAGGTGGAGGAGCAGCGGCGGGCAGCGCCCGGCCGCGGGAACACGGAACTGCTTCTGGTACGGCGGGTACAGCGTTGTACAGCGGGTACGGCAGACCGGATGGCTACGACTGAACCGCCTCCGCCCCTTGGCCGGCCAGCCAGGTCTGCAGCGTGGACAAGGTGATGCCCTGCAGGTCCTGCCGCACCGCCAGCGCACCTGAAAAGTCTTGATGCGCCGTGAAATGGGTGGGGGTGATGACGGCGGCCACGCCGGCTGCGAGGGCCGCCCTAAGCCCATTGTGCGAGTCTTCCAGGGCAATGCAAGCCCCGGCCGGTTTGTCGATCTCGCGCAACACCTGCTGGTAGACCTGCGGGTGGGGCTTCTTCATGGGCGCCGTGGACGCGTCGCCAATGGCGGCAAAGTGCAGCCGCCAATCAGGCCCCAGCACCGGGCGCAGCAGCGCACCGATGTTCACCGGCGAAGTGGTGGTGGCAATGGCCATGAGCAGGCCTTCGCGCTGTGCGGCTTCCATGAGGGCCAGCACGCCTGGGCGCAGGTGCACCGCGCCGGCAGCCACACGGGCCTCGTAAGCGGCGGTCTTGATCTCGTGCAGGCGCGCCACCACCTGCGCACGGGCCCCAGGCTCCAGCTCCTTCACACCGGGGTCGACCTGCCGCCAGTAATGCAGCATGCGCTCCTTGCCGCCGCTCACCTCCAAGAGCCGCGTGTATTCGGCCTCCGTCCAATGCCAAGGCATGCCCTCCTGCGCGAAGGCCTCGTTGAAGGCCTGCAGGTGAACGGCTTCAGTGTCGGCCAGCGTGCCGTCCACGTCGAAGATCAGGGCCTGGAGGCGGCGGTCGGTGCGCTGGTGGGGCATGGGATGCTTTCATTGAACAGGCGGCTGGCAAGAATGTCGGGCGCCTGGATGGTGCAGAGGTCGTCCTCGTTCAGCTCACGGTTTCGGTCAGCGAACAGGCGTGATGCCTGCCGAAGCCGCGCACGGTCCAACGCATTGCGCACGCTGCGGGCGTTCGCAAAGTGGGGCTGTTGGACGCGCAACTGGAGGTATTGCTCGAAGGCGCTTCGCGCTTCATTGGAAAACCGGTAGCCCTGTTGCTCCAGCATCATGTGTCCGATGTGCAGCAGTTCATCAGGCGCATAGTCGGGGAAGTCGAGGTGGTGGGCAATGCGCGAACTCATGCCCGGATTGCTCTGGAAGAAGGTGTCCATTCGGTCCTTGTAGCCGGCCAGGATCACCACCAGGTCGTCGCGGTGGTTCTCCATCACCTGCAGCAGGATCTCGATGGCCTCTTGGCCGTAGTCGCGTTCGTTTTCCGGCCGGTAGAGGTAGTAGGCCTCGTCGATGAACAGCACGCCACCCATGGCCTTCTTCAGCACTTCCTTGGTCTTGGGTGCGGTGTGGCCGATGTACTGACCCACGAGGTCGTCACGCGTGACGCTCACCACATGCCCTTTGCGCACATAGCCCAGGCGGTGCAGGATCTGCGCCATGCGCAAGGCCACGGTGGTCTTGCCGGTGCCGGGGTTGCCGGAGAAGCACATGTGCAGCGACGGGTTGTGGCTTTGCAGCCCCATGCCCAACCGCAGCTTGTCGATGACCAGCAGCGCGGCAATGTCGCGTATGCGCTGCTTGACCGGCTTCAATCCCACCAGGTCATGATCCAGCTCGTCGAGAACCGCTTCCACCTGGGAATCGGCGAGCACGGCCGCGACGGTGCGCGGCGGCTGCCCAGCAGCGGACGTATGCCCGTGCGCCGCTGCAGCGGGCGTCCCAGAAACCACGGCCAGCGCGGGCGCCGCTTCGACGGGGTTCGTTCGGGTGGTACCGGGGATGGCGTACATGGCGGCTCGTGTGGCATTCAGTAGCGCTGGCCTTCGGCGCGGTTGGCGCCGTAGCCGCGCACGGTGTAGCGAATACGGCGGCCGTCGATTTCCTGGCGTTCGAGCATGAATCCCTCCTCGTTGGCCGGCCGGTTGACGATGAAGCTCATGGCAATGGACTCGATGCCGCGCGTGTTGTCGAAGGCCATCAGGCGGATGTAGTGGCGCGGGAAGGCCTTGCGGCACTCCTGCAGTTCGAGCATCACGCCGGCGGCGTCCTGCAGGTCGAACATGGGCATGCCCCACATTTCCCAATAGGTGTTGCGCGGATGCGGGTCGTCGGTGTACTCGACGCTCCAGGCGTAGCCCTTGGAGAGGCCGTATTCGATCTGGGCGATGATTTCCTCATTCGTGAGGTCGGGCAGAAAGCTGAACTGGCCTTGGGTGATGCGGCCGGTGGGGTTGGTCATCATGGTGAGGTTCTCCTTATGCCACCGCAGGCGTGGCCACGTAGTCGCTGCTGTCGGTGCTTTGGTAGTTGAAGCTGATGTCGCCCCAGGTGTCGAGCGCGGCCTTCAGTGGGCTGCAGTGCTGCGCGGCTTTCTTCAGAATTTCCGGGCCTTCCTGCAGGATGTCCTTGCCCTCGTTGCGGGCCTTGACCATGGCTTCCAGGGCCACGCGGTTGGCCACGGCGCCGGCTTGAATGCCTTGCGGGTGGCCGATGGTGCCGCCACCGAACTGCAACACCACGTCGTCGCCGAAGAGGTCGATGAGCTGGTGCATCTGCCCGGCGTGGATGCCGCCGCTGGCCACCGGCATGACCTTCTTGGTGTCAGCCCAATCCTGGTCGAAGAAGAGGCCGCGCAGCAGGTCGGCCTTGGTGACGGAATCGCGGCACACGTTGTAGTAGCCCTGCACCGTCAGCGGGTCACCCTCAAGCTTGCCCACGGCGGTGCCGCAGTGCAGATGGTCGCAGCCGGCCAGGCGCAGCCACTTGGCCATCACGCGGAAGCTCACGCCGTGGTTCTTCTGCCGCGTGTACGTGCCGTGGCCCGCGCGGTGCATGTGCATGATCATGTCGTTCTTGCGGCACCACTCGGCCATGCTTTGAATGGCCGTCCAGCCGATCACCAGGTCCACCATCACGATCACCGAGCCCAGTTCCTTGGCGAACTCGGCGCGCTCGTACATGGCTTCCATGGTGCCGGCCGTGATGTTCAGGTACGAGCCCTTGACTTCACCCGTGGCGGCACTGGCCTTGTTCACGGCGTCCATTACATAAAGGAAACGGTCGCGCCAGTGCATGAAGGGCTGCGAGTTGATGTTCTCGTCGTCCTTCATGAAGTCCAGGCCGCCCTTTAGGCCTTCGTAGATCACGCGGCCGTAGTTGCGGCCACTGAGGCCCAGCTTGGGCTTGGTGGTGGCGCCCAACAGTGGGCGGCCGAACTTGTCCAGGCGTTCTCGCTCGACGATCATGCCGGTGGGCGGGCCCTTGAAGGTCTTCACATAGGCCACTGGAATTTGGATGTCTTCCAGGCGCGCGGCCTTCAGCGGCTTGAAGCTGAACACGTTGCCGATGAGGCTGGCCGTCATGTTGGCGATCGAGCCTTCCTCAAACAGGATGAGGTCGTAGGCCACCCACGCGAAATATTCGCCAGCGCGGCCCGGCACCGGCTCTACCCGGAAGGCCTTGGCGCGGTAGGAATCGCAGGCGGAGAGGCGGTCGGTCCACACCACGGTCCAGGTGGCGGTTGAGGATTCACCGGCCACGGCGGCAGCGGCTTCCACCGGGTCCACGCCTTCCTGCGGCGTGATGCGGAACAGGCACACGGTGTCGGTGGCCTTGGGCACATAGTCGGGCTCCCAATAGCCCATCTGGCGGTACTTGAGCACACCGGCGCTGTAGCGCTTCTTGGTGTCGGTGATCTGGGTGGCTTCGAGGGTCATGGGCTCTCCTGGGGCTGGCGCGGTGTGGGGGGCGCTGCGGAGGCCGAAACAACGGGCGCGCAGTGCGGGATGCGGGGTACTGCGTTCCGTATCGCTGACAGACCCACTGTAAAAAGAGCTGTTGATGAAGTAAATTTGAATCTTCGGCTCTTTCAATTAAAGAAAAAGTTAATGAAAAACGCCACCTTTCGCCAATGGCGCGTCTTCAGCGAGGTGGCGCGCCATCTCAGCTTCACCCGGGCTGCGGGCACCCTGCACCTCACGCCACCGGCGGTGACGCAGCAGGTCAAGGAGCTGGAAGGGCACGTGGGCCTGCCCCTGTTTTCGCGGCAGGGCCGACAGGTGCAGCTCACCACCGCGGGCGAGTACATGCTGGTGTATGCGCGGCGGCTGATCAGCACGGTGCAGGAGGCCGAGGAGGCCGTGGCGCGGCTGATGAAGTCCGAGGCGGGCACGCTGACGCTGGGTGTGGTGAGCACCGCGCAGTACTTCCTGCCGCAGCTGCTGGCGCGCTTTCGCGCGCTGTACCCGGGCGTGGACGTGAAGCTGCTGGTGGGCAACCGCGGGCAACTGGTGCAGTGGATCAAGGCCGGAGACGTGGATGTGGCCGTGATGGGCAAGCCGCCCAAGGACTTGGCGGCTCGTGCCGATGCCTTCGCGCTGCACCCCCAGGTGTTCGTGGCGCCGCCCAATCACCCGATGCTGGAAGAGGCGAGAAGCGCACCGCTATCCGTACACCGCCTGCGTGGCCTGCCCTTCATCCTGCGCGAAGGCGGGTCGGGCACGCGCGCGGCGCTGGAGCGCTTCTGCGAAGAACACCACCTGCAACTGAACGTGGCCATGGAGATGCCCAGCAACGAAACCATCAAGCAGGCGGTAATGGCCGGGCTGGGTTTGAGTTTTCTTTCGCTGCACACCGTGGGGCTGGAGCTCGACAACGACCTGCTGGCGGTGCTGCCGGTGGAACATGCGCCGGTGGTGCGGCAGTGGTACGTGGTGCACCCCGAACGAAAGCCGCTGTCACCACCGGCGGAGGCCTATCGGCAGTTCGTGCTGGAGCATGGGCAGGGTTTGATTGGGGAGCGGTTTGGGGGGTATGGGCGGTAGTCGGGGTGCCTCGCGGGGTTGCATGTCGGTGGTCCGGTCTGATGCCGTGATGCATTGATGATTTGATGCATAGCAACTAAGATCGGAGTCATGCGCACCACCATCAACATGCCCGACCGCCTGCATGAAATCGTCAGCAGCCTGGCCCAACACACCGGTCGAACCTACAGCCAGACGCTGGCGGAGTTGGTGGAGCGTGGGCTCGCTTCTGCCCCGACCTCCGCTGAGCGGCCCGCGGCCTACCGAATTCACCCGACCACCGGATTGCCGGTGTTCAGCGGCAAGCGGGTCATCACACCGGAAGATGTGGCGCGCCTGGAGGATGAAATCTGATGCGCCGTAGGTCGTCCTCGAGCAGGCCCGGCCGCGATACGGTTGTCCTCTTGGACGGGAATGTGCTCGTGGCCTTGCTGTTCGATTTGCACACGCATCACGATCAGGCGCAGTCCTGGTTCGCGCACAACGTACACCGGTTCGCCACCTGTCCCATCACGCAAGGCAGTCTGCTTCGCCTGTGCATGATCCTGGGTATGGTGCAGTCGTTTGACGACGCACTCAGCGGTATGCGGGCGCTGACGACGCACCCGGGACATCAGTTCTGGCCTGATGACCTGAGTTACCACGACGTCCCATCGTTCGGGCTGCAAGGACATCGCCAGATCACCGACGCCTACCTCGCCTCACTGGCGCGTCACCACGGAGGGCGGCTGGCCACCTTCGACCGCGGCTTGGCCGCGCTGCATGCCGACGTGGCGGAGCTGATCACCTAGGCATCGACGCCACCGACAGACGATCAGCCCACGGTCAGCCCACCATCACCGCGCGTGCCGAGGCGTCGCCCGCCTCCCGCTGCACCGCCTGAAGGCCCCGCAACACATCCCCGATCACCACCACCGCCGGGCTTCCCAGCCCCGCCTGGCGGGCCAGCGCGACAATTGCACACAAGGGCCCGGTCACCTGTCGTTGCCGGGGCGTGGCGGCATGCTGCACCACCAGGGCGGGCGTGTGGGCAACCAGGCCCTGTTGCAAATCTGCGGTGATGGCCTCCAGGCCATTCATGCACATGTAGACCACCAGCGTGAGCCTCAGGGCCTGCGCGCTGCGGCCCAATTCCGCCCAGTCCAAACGCTGGCCGCTTTCACGGGCATGACCGGTGACGAAGACGACGCCATGCGCGTGGTCCCGGTGGGTGAGCGGCGTGTTCAGCGACGTCACCGCGGCCAGACCTGCCGTGATGCCGTTGACCACCTCCACGGTGAGGCCCGCTGCTCGCAAGTGCTCCACCTCTTCGCCGCCACGGCCGAAGATGAAGGGATCTCCGCCCTTCAGCCGCACCACGCGCTCGCCCCGTCGTGCGCTGCGGATCATCAGCCGCTCGATGAACGCTTGCGGCGTGCTGCGGCAGCCACCGCGCTTGCCCACGCGCACGATGCGGGCCTGCGGATGCGCGTGCTGCAAGACGCCCTCGCCCACCAGGTCGTCGACGAAGATGACGGTGGCCTGCTGCAGAGCCTTGACCGCCTTGAGGGTGAGCAGGTCGGGGTCGCCGGGGCCGGCGCCCACGAGCATCACGGGGTGCATGTGGAGTCCTCCTGGGGCGTGGGAGCGGGGTTCATCAGATGCTGCCGCCACGTCACGATCTGTTCGACCTGCATCCGCAAGGACGCGGGCGCTGCGCGTTCGCCCCGCAACACGTCCTGCGTCCATTGCGCCGTGGCCTTCGAATCTGCATTTGGCAGGGCCGGAAGATCCGTCACGCTTCCGGCCTGGGCATCCTGCAGCCTGGTATGGCGGCCCTGCTCGAACGCATCGAGGGCCACTTGGCGGCGCGGGTCGGCCACCGGCTCGCCCTCTGTGCCTCGCAACAGCAAAGCGTCGGCGCCGATGTGCTCGAACACTGCCTTCATCGACACCGCATATTCCGGATGGGTGTAGCTGCCCACCACCAGCGCGCGGCCTTCAAATGGATTCATCAACTTCACCAGGCTGTGCGCGCTGTTGCGCAGGCCCATCACGCGCCGCACATCCAGCAGGTCGGCCAGTCCAGAGTTGAGCGTGCGGGTGTGGATCACGCGCACTTCACCGGATTGCAGCGGCTTGTCATGGGCGGATGGCTCGAAGCCCAGATGCGCGAGCACATCGAAGGCATGAACCCGCGCGTCTTCGGTGGCCATGCCGTGGACCAACACCGGCACACCATGGCACGCGAGCATCAGGGCCAACAGGGGCGTGAGCAGCGGCAGGCGGCGCGAACCGTTGTAGCTGGGCAGCACGACGGGCATCGCTGCACCCGACTGCAGCCGCAAGCCCTGCCGCAGCTGCACGGCGGCGGTGGCACGCAGGAAACCCACCATCTCCTCGGTGGTCTCCCCCTTGATGCGCATGGCGGCGCAAAACGCACCCAGCTCGATGCCGCTCACTCGCCCTTCCAGCACCTGTTCGAACACGGCTTGCGCCTGCTCGCCGCTCATGGCGCGTGCGCCTTCGCGGCCACGGCCGATTTCGCGCAAGATGGGGGCGAGGCTCATCGCGTGGCCTCGGCCGGTTTGGTGGGTGTTGTAGCCGCGGCCTTGGCTGCGGAATCAAGGAAGGGCGTATCGCGCACCAAGGTGCGCAGGCGTGGCAGGCAAGACCCGCACTGCGTGCCGCACTTCAGGTGCTGCTGCAGTTGGAACAGGCGCTGCGCCTGGTCACCTTGGGCTTGTTGCAGCGTGGCACGGATGCGGTCTTCATCCACGTTGAGGCAACTGCACACCTGGGGGCTGCGCGGCTTCACCTCGGCCAAGCGCTGGCGCAGGGCACCGGGGGCCAACAGCAAACGGGCCGGGCCGGGCAGTGGAAGGCCCTCGACGACCAGCGTATCCAGTGCCTCATGGCCACTGGCATCACCGGCCAGCCAATAGCCGCTCAAGTGGGCACCTCCGGGCCTCACTTGCAGGCGGCGCTGTTGAGAGGCCCGGGCATCGTCGTAGGCGCGCACG
>JAIYCN010000096.1 GCA_027487995.1 Rubrivivax sp.
CGCGCGCCAGGCGCTCCACGCGAAGGTTGGTGGCCTGGGCCTGTCGCTCGGCGAGCAAGCGGGCGTGGTCGGCTTCCAGGCGGGCCAATTCGGCCTTGGCCTTCTCGATCTCGGCAAACAAGCGTCGCCCTTCATAGGCAGTCTGCACCAATGCCAAGGCGCTCAACACGAGCGCCACCAGAAGGACCAGATTCAGGCGCGTCATGCCGCACCTCCCTCAGCCACGGGAAGGCGCCGCGCCACCCGCAGGATCGCCGAGCGCGCACGCGGATTGGCCGCCACCTCTTCCTCTGAAGGGCGAATGCGCCCCAAGGCCTCCAGCTTCATGGCCCTGGGCGGTGCCAGCAGGGCGCGGCGGTCCACCACCTCGCGGCTTTCGCGGGCAATGAACTGCTTGACAATGCGGTCCTCCAGGGAGTGGAAGCTGATCACGGCGAGTCGTCCTTCAGGTGCCAACAGGTCGAGCGCGGCCGCTAGGCCCTGCTCGAGCTCCTCAAGCTCGCCGTTGACTTGAATCCGAAGAGCCTGAAATGTGCGCGTTGCAGGGTCCTGGCCCGGCTCGCGAGTTTTGACCGCACGAGCCACGAGCTCGGAAAGCCCACCTGTGGTTCGAACGGGGCGCCCGCTCTGGCGGCGAGCAGCAATCGCCTTTGCAATCGGTACAGCAAACCGTTCTTCCCCATAGTCGCGTATCACCTGTGCAATGTGGCGCTCATCGGCCGTGGCCAAGAAGTCCGCGGCGGTTGGGCCGCGGGTCGTGTCCATGCGCATGTCCAAGGGCGCATCGAATCGAAAGCTGAATCCCCGCTCGGGTGTGTCGATCTGGGGCGAGCTCACGCCCAGGTCCAGTAGGACACCCCGCACCGACACATGCCCCATCTCGGCAAGGGCCGAGCGCATGTCCGCAAAGCTGGTGTGGCAGATGGAAAAACGCGGGTCGACGACCCGCGCTTGGCCCGCAGAAGCGGCCGCCAGAGCGTCTGGATCTTTGTCGAAGGCCACCAGTCGACCTTCCGGACCCAATCGGCTGAGGATGAGACGACTGTGACCTCCCCGGCCGAAAGTACCGTCCACATACAAGCCCGAAGGCTCGATGGCCAGCGCATCCACGGCCTCGTTGAGCAGCACCGTGACATGGCGCGCCGGCTCGGCGGCGCTCGAAGCGGCCGGAGTGGAGTCCATCAGAAGACATGGTCCTTGAGCGCGTCGGGCATGCCCTGCCCGATCACCGCATCCTCATGTGCCGACAGGCGAGCGGCATCCCACAATTCAAGACGCTGCCCCATGCCCAGCAGCATGACCTCGCGCTCCAGACCCGCCCAACTTCTCAGCTCCGGCGCAATCAAAACGCGCGCACCCGCGTCAATTTCCACATCCATCGCGCTGCCCAGGAAGATGCGGCGCCATCCTTCGGCCCCCATTGGCAAGGCCATCAACTTGTCGCGAAAAGACTCCCAGGCGGGGCGGGGGAAGACGAGCAGGCAGCGGTTGGGATGCTTGGTGACGGTGAGCTGGCCGTCCGCAATGGCCGTGAGCAGCTCCCGATGCCGCGCAGGCACCGTCACCCGACCCTTGCTGTCGAGGGTGAGGGCGGAACTGCCTTGAAAGACGAAGGTGGACACGGGCTTGGCGGCTGGGAGTCACTCGATGCCAACGTGGACTGACACAAACATCCACAAATTGGCACTTTGTGACACTTTACCGGAATTCCAAGTGCCAGGTCAACGACTTGAGCGAAAAATCTCAATCAAATCAATTACTTACATCAGCATCGGAATGTGAAAAGGCTCACAAAAGATCAATCAAATGAAGCACTTGCTCGCCACATTCAAAGTGGAGCATGAGATCACGTGGCGACTGGGAGTTTCCCTAGCGCCCATGAAAAAACCCGGTTCGAAGGCCGGGCAGCAGAAGTGACGGTGCGAGCAGAGCCGCCGGGGCGACCCCCGCCATCCCATCCTCAGGGGCGGGCCACCGTGATGGAGTCCTCCACGTTCTTCGTCGCGTCGTGGGTCACGTTCTGGCCTGAAATACCCATTACCGTGAAGGTGGTGGAGGCCGTCGTCAATCGGTTGAAGGTCGCCGATAGTGCGCAGGAGCCCGAGGTGGAGGTGACGCAGCTGAGGGCAGCCCCACTACCGAAGCGGCCCGTAACGGTTGCACCCGCGACGTTGGTGGCGCCCGTGTTGGCATCCTTGACGGTGGTGGTGACCGTGGCCACCCAGTTCACCGAACCACTGCGGGCTGCCGACGCCACTAGGCGATCCACAGCCACGGTCTGCAGCGGAGGCAGTTCCACAGGCAGCGAGTAAGCCAGCAGGTTGGGGGAGCCCGCCCCGGCCGAGGTCACCTTGTCGGGCGTAGCCGAGCGGGTCAGCACTGCCGCCACCTCTGTCGGCTTCAGATCAGGTTGCGCAGAACGGATGAGCGACGCCACGCCAGCCACATGGGGGCTGGCCATCGAGGTACCGCTGATGATGTTGGTGGCGGTGTTGGACGTGTACCAAGCCGACGTGATGGCACTGCCCGGCGCGAAGATGTCCAAGCAGGAACCGAAGTTTGAGTAGCTGGCGCGCGCATCGGTGCTGGTGGTGGCGCCCACGGTGATGGCCGCCGGTGCGCGGGCCGGTGAATAGTTGCAGGCATTGGCGTTGTCGTTGCCGGCCGCCACCACCATCACCAGGCCGCGGTTGACGGCGTTGGCCACGGCGGTGTCCAACGCAGAAGACGCGCCACCGCCCAGGGATAAGTTGGCCACCGAAGGTCCTGTGGCGTTTGCAGCCACCCAATCAATCCCCGCAATCACGCCCGAGTTGGTGCCCGAGCCGTTGCAACCCAGCACCCGCACCGCCACCAGCTTCACGCCCTTGGCAACGCCATATGTCGCGCCGCCCAAGGTCCCCGCCACGTGGGTCCCATGTCCGTTGCAGTCGCTAGAACCGTTGCGATCATTGATCGCTGTGAAACCAGGGCCCACCACTCGCCCACCGAATTCCTGGTGCGTGGCCAGGATGCCGGTGTCGATCACATAAGCCGTCACATTGGAGGCCGTGGTGGTGTACTCGTAGCCTTGACTCAGCGGCAAGTTGCGCTGGTCGACGCGGTCCAGGCCGTAGGTGGGGTTGGGCTGCGTGATGGCAGTTTGCACCACCGACACCGTACGGTCCGGCTCGATAGAAGCCACAAGCGGATTGCGACGAAGCCCAGGTAGCGCCACATCAGGCAGCGTCGCTGCAAAGCCCTGGAACACCGTGCCATAAATGAAATGAAGTTCGCCCCCAAGGGCTGTCACCAAGCCACGAACCGTAGCGTCCAAGGGACCCGGCAGGTCGCGCAGGGTGACGATGTAACGCCCGGGAACCACCGCGGAAGCCCGCGCGGAAGAACCCACCACGTTCTCTTGGGCGTGTACGGCAGTGGAGGCTCCCATCAGGGTAAGCAAGACCAGGGAAATGGCGGGAAGTGTGGGCTTGAGCGGCATGAACATCCTCCTGTTATCCGGACGATGATGCCGGGAGGATGGCCAATCCACACCCCCTCGCGTCAGGGGGTTGTCGTGTTTCAGCCCCCTGGAGATTCCCGAGTTTCCGGCGCCCGATTAACGATCCACGCCACCCATCCCACCATCAGCAGACCCAGAGACGCCCAAGCCAGGGTCGCCGCCGAGTGCATCACCAAGGGAACCAGCACACCCGCCACCAAGGCATTGGCTGCACTGCCCACACACATCTGCAAGGACGACACCAAGCCCCGCCGGTCAGGCGCCAGGTCCAGCACCATGAGCGTCACCACCGGCACCATCAAGGCCCAGCCAAAGGAAAACAGCGCCACGGGGATCATCGACCAGCTGGGGTGCGGCGGCAGCAGCAGGTTCAGGGCCACGTTGGCCACCGACACCACCCCCATGACCGCGTAACCCCAACGGATCTGCTGCTGCGGGCGAATCTTCCCGGCCAGTCGCCCCGACAGCCACGCACCACCGGTGAGACCGGCCATGGACAGCATGAAGAACCAGAAGAACTGCGTGGGCGCCAGCCCCAGGTGTTCACCCAGGAAGGTCGGGGCGGCCAGCACGTACAGGAACATGCCGTTGAAGGGAATGCCGCTGGACAGCGCCAGCAGCCAAAAGCGCGCGCTCGAGCCCAGTTCCCAATAGCCCGCCATGAGATGCCGAGGGTGGAAGGGCTGCACCTGCGAAGAATGCAGCGTCTCCGGCAACAGCCGCCAGTTGAGCCAGAACAGCAAGGCGCCCACGACCCCAAGCCCCCAGAACACGGCATGCCAGCCACCGGCCACGAACACATAGCCGCCAAAGGCCGGGGCAATCACGGGTGCCACCCCGAAGAAGATGGTCACCTGCGACATCACCTTCTGTGCCGCGGTGGGCGGGTACATGTCGCGGATGATGGCGCGGGACACCACCATGCCCGCCCCTGCCGAGAACCCCTGCAGGGCCCGGCACACGATCAGCTGGGTGATGGTCTCCGACAGCGCGCAGCCCACCGAGGCCAGCGTGAACAGCGCCACCCCGCCGAGCACCACCGGTCGCCGGCCGAAGCTGTCGGCCAAGGCCCCATGAAAGAGGTTCATCACCGCAAAAGCCAACAGGTAGGCCGACAGCGTCTGCTGCATCTGCAGCGGTGTGGCGCCAAGGGTCTGCGCAATGCCCTCGGGCCCGCTGAAGGCCGGCAGGTAGGCGTCGATGGCGAAGGGCCCGACCATGCCCAGGCCTGCCAGCAGCAGCGCCAGCTGCCAGCGGGGGCGTGTCCAAAGTTGTTCGGCTTGAGGGTTCATGAATAAATGTGAAGCAAGCCGATAGGCCGGATTCTGTGCGTCGCACACGCCTTTCGGCATGCACGCCGTGACCGCCATTCCTCTGGGCCGGGGGTCGCCCACCCGGCTCGATGCCACCTACCCGCCGGCTCCGCGGGTCACGTCAACGCCGGCCTACTTGGTGTTGCTGCGCGCAGAGATTGCCCGTTTCACCCGAACTGAATCGGCTCGTCTCTGTTGCTCTGATCCTCACCTCGCGGTGGAGAGCCGTTAGCTCCTGCGCTGCCCTGTGCAGTCCGGACCTTCCTCCAGTGCCGTGTTTCCACGCTTGCACCAGCGGC